>NZ_KV820937.1:0-6272 GCF_001815505.1 Staphylococcus sp. HMSC072B07
TGTTTTTTCCTTTAAGTGTTTGTTGCTCAATACCTGCGTATTTTGCACGTTTTAAATCTTCTGATAAGTTCAGTAGGAACTCCATCTCTTTCTGTGAAAAATCTAATAATGTTAGGAAATGTCTATTTCTTAAGTTTTGCATTCTAATACAACTCCTCTATGTGATTGATTTCACATTAATTGTAAACGCTTTCTATTGGTTTCGTCAATGAAATTTTGCACAATTATTTAGTTATAACTTTAAATTTGTCTGAGAAGTTAACGTTATGCATAAGGTGTCTTTAAAGGTGCATTTTTAGCGATAACAAAAAGAAAAATATTCATTTATTTGTATGAATATATGACTCGCTTTTATTTGTATTACCTATTCCGTGTAAGTTAACCCTTTTTTGTTCAAAATCAACAAAAATTAATAGAAAGAAAATCGCTGAATTCCTATACTTTCAGCATTTTAAACGTGGAAATAAAAAATATTTCACATGAGCTTAACAAAAACTTAAAAATAGATTGATTTTGGTTAAAAGTAATATAAGATAGTGTTATATAAGAAAATAAATGTCTCCATTAGACATCTATGATACTTACAACTAAGACAGAGCGGAGAGATATCAATGAAAAAACTTTGGTTAATTGTAATCAGTGCATTATTTTTATTAGCGGGCTGTTTCGGTTTGAAATCACATGATCAATCAGACGAAACAATTAAAAAAGGTAAAGCCACTGATCAAATGCAGACATTCAAAATTGGACAAATAGTAGATGCCGATGGTGTGGATGTTCAAGTTATCAAAGCGGAATACATTAATAACTACAGTGATATTGATGCACCAAAGAACGGGAAAGCATTACAAGTAACTTTGAAATTTAAAAATAATAATAAACCAAAAGTGGTTGTGGATTCTAGCGCATTCGCAATGACGATTAGAGGAGAAACGTATCCAGACTGGGTTGGCGGTAATCATTCAGAAGGAAGTTTCACGCATCAACTCAGTCATGGAAAAACTGCAGTAGAATCTTTGACGTTCGATGTACCAGACGCTAAAGTCTATACATTAGAAATGGATGCGCAGTTTAAAAAGAAAAATGTTAAAGGTAAATGGAACATCCACCAAGCAATGATTAAAAAAGGTGACAGTCAAAACGATACAAATAAAGCAGCAGCATCTGATACTAAAGAGAAAAGTTCTAAAAAATCATCTAAAGAAAAAGACTATCCTTATTCTGCAGATGAATATAATGCGTTAGTTGATTTATACAATGCCTTCACAAAAGGTGAGCGTATGAACCATGTCACACGTGGAGTTACGAACAAAGAATACAATGATTTAGCTGATCGTGTAGATAAATTGCTAGAAGATTATGGAGAAGAGCTTGATGCTGCATATCAAAAAGCAGTAAAAGAAGAAGAGGCTGAATGGCAAAAAAATCAAGATCGTATCAATAAAGAGTTTGAAGCAGAAATGAAACGCCAAGATGAAGTCAATGCGCGTGAAGAAGCACAACGACGCAAACAAGAAGAGGCGGAACAACGTGCTTATGAAGCTCAAGTACAACGTCAAAATGAACAAGCTGCACGTGAAGCAGAAGCACAAAAACAACAAAATACGAACAATCAATCTCAAGATGATTCACAATAATTGAAAAAGCTGCCTATGGCAGCTTTTTTATATTTATACATAGTATTAATCTGAATTACCTATAATCCAAAGTATCAATTAAAAAATATTCACTAAACCTTCATAAATATTCGAAAAAAGATTGCTTTTACTTAAAAGTATTATAAAATATTCCTATAAAGACAATTTGATGGTAAATGCATTGAAATGTCATCGTTTCACAACTAAATACAGAGCGGAGAGAGAAAGATGAAAAGACTTTGGTTTTTGATGATTAGTGTATTATTTTTATTAGTTGCCTGCAGTGGCGCAAAGTCTGAAGAAAAGACAGAAGGTACAGAAGCAAGAGGTAAAGCAACAGAAGAAATGAAAACATTCAGAGTAGGGCAAATCGTTGATGCTGACGGTGTAGATGTTCGAGTAGTTAAAGCAGAGTATGTAAATGATTATGAAGATTACGAAGCACCTAATAACGGTAAAGTATTAAAAGTGACATTGAAATTTAAAAACAATAACAGCGATCAAGTACTTGTAGATTCTAGCGCATTTACAATGAACGTCAGAGGAGAAACGTATCCAGATTGGATTGGCGGAGATGGTACAGACGGTATTTTCTCTCATCAATTAAACCAAGGTAAAACTGCGACAGGCACTTTAACATTTGATGTTCCAGAAGCCAAAGTCTATACCTTAGAAATGGACACGTATTTTAAAACTGCAAATGTTAAAGCGAAATGGAACCTTCATCAAGCAATGATTAAAGATGGCAGTTATAATGAAGCTGACAGCCAATCGGATACGAAGAAAGATAAAACAAAAGCTGAAGACGATAGCGAGGATTATCCATACACAGCAGAAGAATACAATGCGTTAGTAGATGAATATAACGCATTAACAGATGGAGAAAGAATGAATCACGTCACACGTGGTGTTACAAATAAAGAATACAACGATTTAGCAGCACGTATTGATAAACTTTATGATGAATTAGAAGCAGAATGGGATAAAGAATATCAAAAGCAACTTGAGCGTGAAGATGCAGAATGGCAAAAAAATCAAGATCGCATCGATAAAGAATTCGAAGCAGAGATGAAGCGCCAAGATGAAATAGATGCACGAGAAGAAGCACAAAGACAAAAACAAGAAGAAGCGGATCAACGTGCCTATGAAGCAGAAATGAAACGTCAAGACGAACAAGCAGCACGTGAGGCACAAGAACAAGCGAAATTAGATGCAGAACTTCAAAAACAAGAAGAAGCAGCAGATCAAGCGATGTTAGAAGAGTAGATAGAAATAAATTTTAGTTTTAAAGGTGAGTTATAAAAATGGATGAGTTAAGATATGAAAAACCTAGAAACCGTATCGCAGAAATTGTATTAGGCATTGTCGGCAGTATATTTGGGATTATTGGTGGGATTTCCACATTAATGGTCGCAAGTGCGAATGAAGCTGTCGGAAATGCTGGAAGCAGTGATATCTATACGTTAGGTATTATCGTTATATTGATGAGTATAGCGACATTCATAATTAGTTGTTTAATTAAGAGAAAGCGTGTATTAATGAGTATCTTGCTCATTATCGCAGGTGTACTAGACTTTTTCTTAATTGGTATCTATGGAATCATCGCAGGTATTTTAATCTTAACTGCGGGTGTCTTAGCGTTATTACGAAAATAATGCAGTTATAATCAGCATATACATGTGTTGTTATGTGTTGAAAACAGTTACTTTAAGAATAAAGATAATTATATTTCTCAAGCAGAATGGGTTAAGTTATGGCAAAAAGCACTTAAGGTTAACTGTGGAACAGCTGAGAAAAGATTAGTCCGAGATAATCCTTATCAATTACCTAAAAAGAAATGGGTATATAAAGCTACTTGGGCAAAACGTTATTAAAATAAAAAAAGTCCGCTTTTGGCGGGCTTTTTTATATGAAAAAAATAGACGATATTATTACGATACTAGCTATAATGGCAATAATTGCACTTACTTTCATTTTTCTTATAGTTGCTATACCTAAAGATAAAAATATCATTGATTGAAAGAAATATTGCCATTGTATTGGCATTTTTAATATATCAGCAACATTAAGAAATACTGTGATAATTGATAGCATAGAAATTATTAAAAAGGTAATTTCATATAATTTAAAATTTCTAATGTTCATCTTTTTACCTCCAAGTATCCCCTCTTTTTAATTATAATATATAACTGTAAGAACATTCGTCATGATATTATCATAAGAATTTAGTGTTGTCTTTTTTGGTTTTTTTTAGAAACGAGTTGAAAACGAGTTTCTTCTTGTCTTTATACATATTAGTAATAATTTAAAAATGTATGCATATTTTCCTTATGCTCTTACAAGAAAATTAACCCCAAATCTAAATTTTGATATTTTTTACAGAATCTTGCTCCTGTTGGAACTAAAAATCGAGTTGATTTTTGAGTAATTTTATGTAATATTTTAGTTTGCATGTAAATGGGCAGTGTCTAAAAATCAGACACTGATTTTGATTGAACTTTTGCTTTTTAGAATCATGATATATTTATTTAGCTCTCATTTGCGTTTTAAGAGCTGATAAATAATTTCGGATAAAAAACTCTGTAAATATCTTACGGAACTTCAGAATGTCCCCTTAAAATTAAAAATAAGGGCATTAAAAAAATAAAAGCCATCCCAAATAAAATTGGATTGGCTTTTTTCTTTCGTACGGTCTATTTATTTTTCCTTCGACGCCGTATCGTCGATGAAATTCAAAAAAGTTATGGGCTATAAATCTACATCACTTTTTAAAAAATGCAGTAGCAATATTCAACACAAATTAATTTTTGTAACTGCTCGGAATATCTCAAGCCGTTTCTTTGAATTTAAAATAAGAAAATTGACGAAGAGCGATTGCGATTTCAGCACACGTTCGGACAGAACGTATAAGTGCGCCCTCACAGGATTTAACTAGATTATAACGGCGAAAAGTAGACCTGTAAAGCAAAAACTATTGTGATAAGATTTGCTGGAAAGGAGTTTTATTTTTGAAAGTCTTTTTATCTTTTATGTATTTTTTTATCTCATTTTTTGTTTTGCAATCTTTATTAGATTTAATATTGCCGATTGAGTTTAACTTGTATGCAAATTTGATTTCCGCATTATTTTTTACACTACTTATGACGCCGTTTTTTGTTGTGTTGAAAAGATTGAAAAACAAAAAGTAGAACACGCATTTATGCCGAGAAAATTTATTGATCAATGAGAAGAACCCTTAACTAAACTTGTAGACGAATGTCGGCATAGCGTGAGCTATTAAGCCGACGATTCGACAAGTTTTGGGGTTGTTAAGGATTTAGAGGCTCATTGTCAATAAAGCAATTGGAATTAAGTAATAAAAAACGTGTCTTAATGGGTGTTTTACTTGTTATAGGAGGCGTACTAAACTTTATTTTCATTGGTTTATTCGGAATTTTATCTGGTATTTTAATACTTGTTGCAGGTATTTTAGCATTAGTACGTAAATAAGAAGAATGATTGGGAGCTGCCGCATCGGCAGCTTTTTAAATTGTTGGAAAAATAGACAATTGAAGATTTCACAACAGAGATTTCTAATAGGTTTGAGTTATGCTATACTATTTTAATCATTGTAGGAAAGAAGGGCGCGCATGCTGTTTTTATTTTTACTGGGTTTAGTTGCAGGAATGGTGGTTCCTGTACAAACTTCTATTAATACAAAACTAATACGCTATACACACTCATCATTTTATTCTTCAGCAATCTCATTTTCAGTCGGCGCTCTATTTTTATTCATTGTAAACTTGATTATTGCACCTGGTCACTTCACATTAAGTTTCTTTTCTGGTCAATCGTTTAATTATACGTGGTTCGTTGGAGGACTATTAGGTGTCTTATTCTTAACAGGAAATCTATTACTGTTTCCAAGGCTAGGTGCGTCATTGACAGTCATTATAACCATTGCTGGACAAATCATTATGGGTGTGATGATTGATACCTTTGGTTGGTTAGGAGCTAAAATAGAACCATTCACATTCTTAAAGCTGATTGGTGTCTTATTGTTATTTATTGGCATCATTGTGATGAATTATGTTAAACATCAACCTAAAGAAGAAAAAGCTAATAAAGTCTTACCATGGTTAGTCATAGGATTTATCTTTGGGTTTGCACCACCGATTCAAACTGCGATCAATAGTCAGTTAGGACAACAAGTACATAGTTCGTTATTTGCGTCATTAATTTCATTCTCTGTAGGGGCAATCGCATTAATTGTCATTACAGCGTTTGTAAATCGTTCATTTAAATTATCAACTTATGAACCAGAAGTAGGTAAAATCAAACCAGTTTATTTTATTGGTGGGGTACTTGGTGTGGTATTTGTCACAGCGAATATCGTTTTAATGCCATATTTAGGTGCCGCATTAACGACTATTGTCGGAATGCTGGGCCAAATGTTAATGGGTGTCATAATTGATCACTTCGGCATTTTAGGTGCGAAGAAAAACAAGATTAATGTACGTAAGATTTTTGGAATCATATGTATCTTCATAGGCATCGTCTTACTAAGATTCTTCTAAATTCATATTAAAAAGAACGTTTTTACGACAGGTAGAAACGTTCTTTTTGTGTGCGCTCGGCATGATTAACAACTTGATG
>NZ_KV820938.1:0-4267 GCF_001815505.1 Staphylococcus sp. HMSC072B07
AAATTTTATTGTAAAAAATAAAAGCATAAGTTTGCTTATCTTATGATAAAGCAACCTATGCCTTCATTTTTAACCTCTTTTGTATTGTTCTTAAGTCTTATATGACAGAGAGTAAATAAAATCTAGTTTATGATTTTATTTATAAAACTTTTAAAGTTATTTATGTGTATAAGAAATTTTGATATAAAAATTCTAGTAATAAAGTTGTAAGGGGCAACTAAATACAATAGGAAACCTTTTGATTGTCAATCAATATTCACGTAATATTTGTGGAGTATACCACGTATTTATAATTATAAGGAACTATATTTTAAAAATCAATCAAAAACTCCAGTAATTAACAGCTATTTAATGCTTTTACTGGAGAAAATAGTGAATTATATATAATCTTTTCGGAAGATTATTGGGAATATAATCACATTGTATATCTTTTATGGCGAAAAATAAACTTATCAAATGTAAATTATTTAGTATTAACTATAGTATAGGAAATGGACTTGGTGTTATCGAGAGAAAATATAGTAGTTTTTCGCACAAAACTTTTAGTATTACACATCACGTCAGAGTAGTAGTGTGACATTCCCAATATATAAAATATCACTACTGTATTGCTTTTATATTAATGTTGATGAAAAAGTAGTGTTTAATATATAAAGGGAACGAATTGAAGGAAAATTCACTCTATAAAATTTTGTGGGAAAGGTTATTAGGATTTATTAAAGTGATCAGAATATGTTATAATGCTATTACCTTTCTTAAATTGAATGTCCGCAATTAACTTGCTGATTCGATTTAGCAACCATTTAATATGGTTGCTTTTTTAATTAGTATTATCAGGTTCTGATGAAAACTTAGAAAAAATATAATGTGCCAAAAAAATCGTCACTCGTTTTGCTAAAACTTTGTGATGTGAAATTGAAATATATCTACTTTGCTTTTATCTTCTTTTTAAGCACTTATATAGAGTTTTAGAATATAAATCTACATAAATATTTTGGGTTCTTCAAAATACCCCTTTAAAATTAAAAATAAAGATCCTCAAAATTTTTATAAGAGTTATGATGAAGTTTGTTAACAAGCAATGAAGTTTCTGATGCTAATTTTTCTCGATATATGATAAAGATATAATATCTCCAGCAGTTATACACGTTATAGATCCTTTGGAAAAGGATGGATATGTTTAGGCTTCAGAAAAAGAAATAAAACATGTATTTATGCCGAGCAAATTTATTGATTAATGAGAAGCCCTTTAAATAAACATGCAGACGAATGTCGGCATAGTGTGATCTGGTCGACCATTGTCGATAAAGCAACATTTTAGACACTTAAGAACGAATTTCAACCGTTTGGGGATTGGTGAACTCTTTAATTAATTATTTTGTTAATATGAATATGCAAATGATTAATAGGAGAGATGAGAATGTATAAAAAATTTAGTTATAAATCTAAAGTAACAAAAGGGTGTGTTGCATTTGTTGTAGCTTCTAGTCTAGTTTTGGCTCCGACGGTGATTAATAACTACTCAGAAGCTTCAGAAACTAGGCAATCAGACGTCTCTATAGATAGTGCAGGAACTATTTCAAAAATTAATGATAATGTGGCTAGAATTGATTTGAACAAAGGGATTACATACAATATTGATAAAAATGGTATAGCTACAATAAAAGATACTCATTCTGGAAAAACTGAGCAATTACCTGTAACAGCAAAAGATAAAAATGGTGAAGACGCGACTTTAGTTTATTTTGAAGAGGATGGTAAGTTGGGTGTTCAAGTTGTTAAGCAGCAACAAGAAAGAGGAGCTGCTAAATGTGTAATCGGAACTGTAGGAGGAGCTATTGGTGGTGCGACAACTGGTGGCTTAGGAGGAGCTGCTGTTGGAACTGTTACACTTCCTATTGTTGGAACTGTTAGCGGTGGTGTTGTAGGAGCCATTGGTGGCGGTATTGGCGGTGCTTCTGGCGGATATGTAGCTGGTTGTTAAAAGGTGGGATAACTATGTATAACAGAAAGATCTTCAACTGGCCAATATTTTTTATTGTGATTTTGAATTATATATTTATGTTATCGCTGTTTCTATGGGTTTCTAATATAAACCATGTAAAAGTCTTTTTATTGACTATTCCTTTTCTTTTAATGACATGTGTTTATATAGTACTGTTTATAAAAAACAGATAGTTAATAGATAGTTAGTGTTTACACGTGTTTATGTATGTCATAAGCACGTGTTTTTGTGTATGTTTGAAATGAATTTATCTTTTCTTGTTACTATAGTTAATCATTACAAGTGATAAGAATCACTTTAGAATTTTTGGAATTAGTGGTTGGAAAATACTTATGTAAAAACTGTATCTTTATTAAGTAACTGGTTTCATTAGATTATTCAATTTAATGTATAAAACTATCATCTACGCTTTTAATTTGTACAAAATAAAAATTATGTTTTTTTGAAGAGATTTATCGATGCAGTAATTAAAATGGAAGTTGTTTTTGTTAGTTTATGCAAAACTTTAGTTTGCATATGAATTAATAATGTGAAAATACACTTTATAGGTTTTTGTGTATGGAATTACATTATATTTATATGTATCTCATTTATATATTAAGATCTTATAAAGCTTTTGAATTAAAAAAGACATAAATATCCTATTACTTTTTAAAACATTTCTTTGAAATAAGGTTGTAAAACTTTTCTGGGGGCTATGATAAAATCTATCAAAGGAGGAGGGATAAATTTGGTGTTTATATATATAATATTTTCAGCTATTTTACTTTATTATGTTTTGAAATATGGAATTAGAAATGGTTTTGCTGAACTTGAAGCTAATAAAGATGATTTAATTTACTATCAAAAAAGTTCAAGTTTACTTGAAGAAATAGAAAATGTTTATCATATAATTGATATGTCTCAAACTGAGCTGAAAGAAGAAGCGAAAGCTATTTATGATGATTCTTTTAATATTTTGATTTCAGGAAAAAAACCTAAATTTATATTTGAGGAACTGACAGAGAAGAAAGAACAAATTTTTAAGTTAAGTACAAAGGATTTTGAGTAAAGCAATTAAATCAAAAATGCAAATAGAATAATAGTATGGGGAAGATGATTATTAATATCTTGATAGAAGGTTTATTTGTTTTTGATTTTAGTTCTGTTTTCTACTGGAAAAGATGATGAATAGCAGGTTTTATTTTTTATGATTTTGAAAAAAAGTGGATAACTATAAAATTGATGTGACAATAACATGAGTTTGTTTTTGTAATATTTATTAGCATCGCGGTTTACAAGTTTTTTAATTTCGAGTGAGGAGACATGACTTTGCATATTTTAGGTTATGTATGTGGAATAAATTTCATTGTTTCTTAGAAAGGATGTTTTATTGTTCATTTTTATTAAACTTTATAAAACTGAAAAAAGTTATTTGTAAAAAGAGTGTTCATTGTGAGATAATAACATTTGTTTGTATTTTGAGTTTGCTTGTTATAGCTAACAATGGTAGATTTGAGAAATATACTGAAAATCACCTACAAACACTATGTTAGAGTTCGTAGGTGATTTGACTGGTGAAATTAAATAAAATCAAATGAAGTTGAAATGAGTTATCTTAAATCTTTGGGATTATGTAATATATCTTAAAGGATAATCTCTAATAAATCAAGAATTACACTTAATTTAGAAGACTTTACTTTTTTAAAAAGGTTTAGCATAATAGATTTATACCATAAATACTATTTTTTTAGGAGGAATAACAATGAGTGAAGAAAAATTTGAACAAGCAAAAGGAAATATTAAAGAAACTATTGGGGATGTAACTGATAACAAGGATTTAAAAGCAGAAGGTAAAGGGGATAAAGCCTCAGGTAAAGCTAAGGAAATTGTGGATAATGTTAAAGATAAAGCTAATGATTTGATTGATCAGGTTAAAGGCGATAAGAACTAAAGAAGTAAACATCTTAAGTATTATAGACTTTATACTATTTAGGGCTGGTGAGTAAATTACCAGTCTTATTTTTAATGTGAAAAGAGCATAATTATCTTTGGGAATTAGAAATATTATATTATCAAAATCAAGGAAATGATGTGCTTATATCTAATATTATATTATTAGTGATTAATAACGATTAATTATTACAAATATTCAAAATGTTATTAAATCAATAGTTATAGTCAATTAAAAATCAGATGATTATGCTTCACACCTTTTTTATTAAAGACTAAAAGTCTTTAATAAAAAAGGGGCTGGGACATAAATACAGTCCAAAATAAAAT
>NZ_KV820939.1:0-3630 GCF_001815505.1 Staphylococcus sp. HMSC072B07
CAAGTTATAACGGTAGTTTGTCTACGGTCTGAAAAGAGGCCGACTGGCCTCTTTTTTGTTGCTATCTTAATCTTTTATTGCGTTTTATCTTACCAAGTTTATACAAAATGAAAGAAACTGCTACCATATATATTCCTAACACCGAATAGAAAAATACAGGTCCTAAAGATTTACTTGCTTCAAAGCACAACAGCATCATTAATGATAAGACAAATAATAAGGTACGATAAGTCAGAACCATAACGTTCTCCTCCACTTCGTTGATTCATGTACCTTCTTTTTCTCTCACATGTTCATTATTATTATATCTTTTATTTTTTAAATTTCATATACTTTATAGTATTTTTTCTGTGTTTTCATTAAAAAACCGACGCAAAATTGCGTCGGTTGCTTTATTTTAGATAAGACCTTCTTCATTCATTTGTTGAACAGCTCTTGTGACTGCCAACTTAACATGTTCATACGTTAAGCCGCCTTGAACATAAGCTTCATATGGCGGTCTGATTGGACCATCTGCTGAAAGTTCAATAGATGAACCTTGTACGAATGTCCCAGCTGCCATAATCACATCATCTTCATAGCCCGGCATATAACTTGGTTCTGGACTGAAGTGTGCGTTGATAGGTGAAGCGGCTTGAATACATTGGCAGAAGCGAATCATTTGTTCTGCTGTATCAAATTGAACAGTTTGAATTAAATCCGTTCTTGGTGTATCAAATGCCGGTACAGTATTCATGTTTAATTTCGTTAGAAATAAACTTGTAAATAATGCACCTTTCAAGCTTTGACTAACCACATGTGGCGCTAAGAAGAAGCCTTGATACATGCTTGGCAGCTCAGTTAAAGAAGCTCCGGCTTCTTTTCCAATACCTGGTGCAGTCAAACGATAACCGCAACGTTCAATTAAATTTGTTTTACCAACAATGTAGCCGCCGATACGTGCCAAACCGCCACCTGGGTTTTTAATAAGTGAACCTGCCATGATATCTGCACCTGCTTCAATCGGCTCTTCATCTTCTACAAACTCTCCATAGCAATTATCTACAAAGACAATCACATCAGGATGTTCTGCTTTGATATCAGCCACTGCACGTTTAATTTCATCCACCATAATTGATGGGCGTTGATCATAACCTTTAGAACGTTGTATTGCGATCACTTTTGTATGGTCATTTATCGCATTCAGTACTGCAGGAACATCAATTTGTCCAGTTTCTGTTAAAGCGACTTCGTTATATAATACGCCATTCTCTTTTAAACTGCCGATACCATTACCATTGACACCGATGACTTCTAACAGTGTGTCGTAAGGGCTGCCGGTAATATATAATAATTCATCACCATGTTTTAGATTGGCTTGTAAAGCCACAGTAATCGCATGCGTACCAGAAATAATTTGCGGTCTGACTAACGCATCTTCAGCTTTAAACGTATGCGCATAGATTTCTTCTAAATGGTCACGACCGATGTCGTCATAACCATAACCTGTTGTCCCTTGCAAATCAGATTCTGTCGCTTTCACCGCGTGAAAGGCATCTAACACTTTCGCTTGATTACGATAAGCGCAAGCTTCAATTGTTTTAAAATAAGATTGTAATTCTGTTTCTGTTTCTTGAATAATTTGTTCTAAATCCATGGTGCTTACTTCTCTCCATTTTCTTCTGCTTTTCTTCTATAACCTTCTACTTCATAACTTTCATTTTCTTCGTTAAATTCAAGTTTATGAATCAACGTATGACGTTTTAAGAAGTATAGACGATCTGCATCATCTGCAGGAACTGTCTCTTCATAAGATTCCATTTGTTTTTCTACTTGGTCTATTAATAACTGTCTTACTTTTTCTTCATCCGCTTCATCACGTGCTGAAACATATACATTCGGCAATTGAGATGCAGGGGTTGGTCCTTCGTTCAAGTCTTTCTTATTAAAGATGACTGCTTGTGGAATCTTATCCATATCTAAATCGCCAATGATACGGTTAACCGTATCATACTGCGTACGATATTCTTCATTACTTGCGTCAACAACGTGAAGTAGTAAATCCGCATCGCGCGCTTCTTCTAATGTGGATTTAAATGCGGCAATTAACGTAGTCGGTAACTTCTGAATAAAACCAACTGTATCAGAGATAATTAAATGATAACCATCATTCACTTGGATTTGGCGTGTTTTCGGATCCAATGTAGCGAATAAAATATCTTTTTCATAAGTAGATTCATCCGCTAAAATATTAAACCAAGTTGATTTACCAGCGTTCGTATAACCTACTAAAGCTACTTGGAACACATGATTTTGTCTACGTTTAGAACGATAGCGTTCACGATGTTCGACTACAGTTTGAAGTTGGTGTTTGATTTCATTCATACGGCGACGAATATGACGTCTGTCTGTTTCTAATTTTGTTTCACCAGGACCTCTTGTTCCGATACCGCCACCAAGTCTAGATAAACTTTTACCATGACCTTGCAGACGTGGCATTAAATAATCAAGTTGTGCTAATTCAACTTGCAGTTTACCTTCCTTACTGCTTGCGCGCATCGCGAAAATTTCTAATATTAATTGGGTTCTATCTATAATTTTAATACCTAAATTATCATTCAGACTTTTAGATTGTGCAGTTGTCAGTTCATCGTTAGCTACAACGACATCGACATCATACATTTCTACATAATCTTTAATTTCTTGTAATTTACCTTTACCAACATACGATTTATCTTCAATGCGGTCTTTTTGTTGTGTAATTTCACCTAAAACATCTAATCGGCATGTTTCAGCAAGTGCTTTTAATTCATCCATGGTTTCACGGAAATCGAATTGTTTTTCATCATATGCATCGACCCCGATTAATAATGCTTTTTCTACCGCTTCTTCTGTATCAAATATTCTCTCTTGAGGCAAAAATGTATCCTCCTTAAATTCATTTTACGGTCATTTTGAATGTTTATTCAATCTACTAGTAATCTATTCCATTTTATCATAGAGCATATCTAAAGACTATTCAGGCGAAATGTGTTAAGTTTGGGACATCGAGGTGAAGAAAACATGAGCATATATGATATTGAAGTTACAAAAACCGATGGCACAACCTATCAACTAGATCAATACAAAGGAAAGGTCATGTTAATCGTCAACACAGCGAGTCAATGTGGCTTTACGCCACAGTTTGAAGGCTTGCAAGAGCTTTACGAACAATACCAAGATCAAGGCTTTGTCGTATTAGGATTCCCTTGTAACCAATTTGGCAAGCAAGAACCTGGTAACGGTCAAGAAGCCATGCAAAATTGTAAAATTAATTATGGGGTAACTTTCCCAATGCACGAAAAAATTAAAGTGAACGGACCTGAACAACATCCACTTTATCAATACTTAACAGAACAACAAGATGGATTTTTCAATAGTAAAATCAAATGGAATTTCACTAAGTTCTTAATAGATAGAGATGGCAATGTAGTCAATCGTTTCTCACCACAAAAAAATCCAAGTCAAATCAAATCAGATATCGAAGAACTATTATAATGAACAATAAAGACCGCCTTATAACCATGAACCATATGATTATAAGACGGTCTTTTTATGTATTGAATGATTAAAAAAGCGGCTCTATACTATTTAGGACTGGTGATAATCACT
>NZ_KV820940.1:0-36307 GCF_001815505.1 Staphylococcus sp. HMSC072B07
TATCACCAGTCCTAAATAGTATAGAGCCCTTTTTTGATAAATTTTACTTAAATATGTGCTTTAAGGTAGGCGATATGTTCTTCACGTGTTGCCCAGCTGGTCGCAAAACGTACGATTTTATGTGTCTCGTTATACTTCTCCCAACAAGTGAATTTTATATATTCACTCAATCTTTCAATTGTTTCATTGTTCATAATAAAGAATTGCTGATTGGTTGGTGAATCTAAATAGAGTTGGTAGCCTTTTTCAACAAATGCTTGTTTTAATTGCATTGCCATATCCACTGCATGTCGACTGATATCTAAATATAAGTTATTTGTAAATAATTCAGCAAACTGAACACCAATTAAGCGGCTTTTCGCAAGTAAGGCACCGTGTTGTTTAACAATAGATGTAAAGTGCCTCGGCTCATTGTTGCTTGTGAAGACAATAGCTTCACCACATAAAGCTCCGATTTTAGTACCACCTATGTAAAAGACATCTGCATATTTGGCAATATCCTTAATATCTAAATCAGCTTCATCACTGACTAAACCATAACCTAAACGCGCACCATCAATGTATAATGGGATCTCATATGTTTTACACATGTTTGAGATGCTTTCTAATTCTGATTTTGTGTATAAGGTTCCGTATTCAGTAGGATAAGAAATATAAACCATACCTGGATAAACCATATGTTTATAGTTTGAGTCTTCATAGAAGTCATCAATATAATTTTTTACTTGATCAGCAGTGATTTTACCATTGTCAGAAGGTACCGTTAATACTTTATGACCACTGAATTCAATCGCACCGGATTCATGTACACTGATGTGACCAGTGTCCCCGGCAATGACACCTTCGTATTTGTTTAGCATTGCGTTAATTACAACTTGATTCGTTTGTGTTCCACCGACTAGAAAATAAATAGCAGCTTCTGGCATATCGATAGCTTGTCTGATTTTACTGATTGCATCAGCAGTAAATGTATCATTGCCGTATCCAGACTCCTGTACGTAATTAGTTTGAACTAATTTTTCTAAAACTTTTTCATGTGCACCTTCTAGATAGTCATTTTCAAAAGATATCATGGGTCCTTCCTCCAATTCATAGTATTTTTTATAATGCAATTCTATCTGCATAGCAAAAGAGGTATAAGTAGTACCAATATTCTGAAAACATTATTTAGAATTCAAGAACTAATGTACCAAAATCACATCTTTTCAAAAGTCTTATACAGTTAGAGAATGTTTTAATAATAATGCGGTTAGTTGATTGTGTCAACTACAAGATAATACTTTTATATTTTAATCTTGCAAAGCTTTGGGCTGTTAATACTGTAAAATAGAGGAGTTATATAAATTATAGCGATTTTTTGACAATTCATATTATGGCAGTAAAACAGACGCTTTTTTAAGTGATCATACATAAAAAAACTCTGATGGACTAAGCAGTCCATCAGAGTTTAACTAATTATTTATTATTGTTGTAAGTCAGCGATACCTTTTGCGATAGATTCGAACACATGAGGGATATCGTCTTTTTCGATACAGCTGAAAGCAACACGGATATCAGTTTTGTTCAAAGCAATTGTACCGATAGAATATGCTTCGATTAAGTGTTTACGTAATGCTTCCGCATCAACACCTTTAACTTGAATTGCCATGAAATAACCAGAGTTGAAATCATAAGGTGTCCAGTAAGCTTTAAATTGCTCATCATATACCACTGATTTTGTGACTTCATAACGTTCGCGTAGAGTATCGATGTGACGTTGCACATCCGCTTCAAACGCTTCACGATGTTCAGGTTGCAATACATATTGAACTGCACTTTGTGAAGGCATAGGACCGCTTGAGATATTACTACGGATTAAACCTTTAACTTTAGCTTCTAAGACAGCTTTAGTAATTTCATCATTAATACCGAAAGTAATAAAGCCGACACGTAAGCCCCAAGCAAAGAATTCTTTAGTTGCGCCGTCTAATCTCACCGGTAAGATATTTTCTGATTCAAGCTGTGTTAATGCTGAGAATAATGATTGCGTATAAACATCTTCATAGAATAGACCATAATACGCATCATCAACAATTGTAATCACCTTAGTACCGCGATCAGCTAAGTCTTTAATTGCTTTAGCGATAACATCAACTTGATCTGCAGTTGGTGTATAGCCTGTTGGGTTATTTGGGTAATTCAACAATAAGATGACTTTGTCTTGAACATAATTTTCTAAAGCTTCAACAAAACCATCAGTTGTGTAGCGATTTTGTTCATCAAAGATAGAATATGTTTGAATATCAGCACCATGACGCGTATTAAAAATTAATTTATAGTTGCCCCAGTTTTGTACAGGTAATAATAACGTATCACCAGCATTAACGAATAAGTCAGCTAAAATAGATAAGCCATGTGTTAATGCGTTTGTCACGATAGGTCTAGAAATTTGTTTTTGTTCTAGATCAGGATTTTCTTTTAGAATTTTTTCTTCCCATAACGCACGTAATGTTTCTAATCCTTGCGGTGGCGCATAAGGGAAAATTTCATCTGGATCTAGATGTTGGTATAAACCGTAGATTGTATCAGAGTATAATTTTCCATTATCATCTGTCGCCATACCAATTGTTGCGTTATACTTTGTTGCTTTAGCTTCTGCTGATTGAGATAAAATGCCTTTAGGATAAAACATGTGTTTACCTAAGTCAGACAGCATGTCCAATATCACAGGGTTAGATTGTGTAAGTTGCTCATTTAAATCAAGCGCTAATGGATTCATAATAATTCCGCCTCACTTTTTAAAGTCTTCATACATTACTATATTATCTTGAATGAGCTTAAATAGAAAGTAGAGAACGACGATTTTCAGAAAATATGGTCGATTATTCTAAATGTATCCTTAAAAATAGAAAAACTAACCATGAATACCCAATAATTATTTGATATACTGATTATATTTGAGGTGAAAATATTGAAACATTTGACTAAAATTTTTGTGATTATCGCAATTCTAGCGTTTTTAGCTGGTGCTTATTTTCAATTTATTGAAGATGAAGGCGCAAGTATTAAAATGTTTTTAGCGGCCATCATGTTCATGATTTGTGCTTTTATCAGTCGTAATAATGATCGGAAGAAAAGAGAACAGTATAAACGTAAAAAGTAACTGTACAAGTGCATTGTGCAGTTACTTTTTTATTGCTTCTGTGTATATACAATATATACAGGAAAGACTGATATTTGAGTGATTATGTAAAGATTACGTAAAAATCATAGACAAAACTGTTATATCTGTGTATACTGTGTATATACAATTAGGGAGGAAGTTAGATGAAAATACTGCTTAAGAATAATAGTGAATATCCGATATATGAACAAATCAAGCAGCAGATTAAAGAAAATATACTCAAAGGTTATATTTCTCCCGGTGATCATCTTCCCTCTATGAGAGAACTTGCGAAAGACTTACGCGTAAGTTTAATTACGACCAAACGTGCTTATGAAGATTTGGAGAAAGATGGGTTTGTGACCACAATCAGGGGAAAGGGTACTTACGTTAAAGAGCAAGACAATGCGATATTGAAAGAAAAGCAATTTATAGTCATCGAAGATTTAACGAAATCATTAGTAAAAGAAGCAAAAACAATCGGTATGCCGCTTGAAGAGTTGAATGAAATCTTAGCATTAATCTATGAGGAGGAAAATGAATGATAGAAAAAGCTATCGATGTACAGTCACTTTCGTATCATCATAAAAACTTCGAGCTTAAAGATATTTCATTTCATGTTCCAAAAGGTTATGTGACAGGTTTCATTGGCGCTAATGGTGCAGGTAAAACAACCATTATTCGTTTATTGATGAACTTGATTCATCGAGAATCTGGATATATTGAAATGCTTGGACATGAAATGCCGAAACAAGAAAGAGAAATCAAAGAACAAATCGGTTTTATTTATTCGGAATTATACTTGAATGAAAAATGGACAATCGAAAAAGTAGAGCGATGTATTGGACCGATGTATCGCAATTGGAATCATGATATTTTTCACCACTACATAGAACGATTTAAACTTCCGCTTAAGAAGAAGATTAAGACGTTTTCAACAGGAATGAAGATGAAACTTTCCTTTGCGATTGCATTTAGTCATCATGCGAAGTTGTTCATTTTAGATGAACCGACAGCAGGATTAGACCCTATCGCAAGAAATGAAGTACTAGAAATCATCCAAGAAGAACTCATTAATGAAGATGTTTCAGTTTTCTTTTCAACACATATAATTTCAGATATTGAGAAAATCGCAGATCATCTTGTTTATCTTAAAGATGGGCAAATTATCTTCAATGAACCGAAATATGTATTGTTGGATGATTACCAATTAATACGTGGTAGTGTTGAAGACTTGGATGATGAATTAAAAAGTTACATTATCAATTTGAAAATTAAACAAACGGGTTATGTAGGATTAACGAAAGAAGCGGATGCTTTCAAAGAAATCTTTGGTGACCGAGTAGAAATTTCTAAACCGACCATTGAAGAATTGATGGTTAATGTAGAAAAGGGTGGCTTAGATGAAGCAAAGCTTGGTGAAGTGTTATGAAGACATTGCTCAAAAGAAACTTACTATTAAGAAAATATACTTTAATTGTTTATGTTTTGATGATTATACTTGCGCCAGTTGTATTGCCATTGATTAAAGGTGATTCAGTATGGAGTTTTATTATTAAAAATATCTTTGCGGCGCTTGTTATGTTTATCATTATTTTTGATAGCGGACAAGTCTTCAGATTGCAATTTAAATTAGGCGGTAATAAAGCTTATTACTTCAATCACAGCTTACCTTTTTCAGCACGTCAGCAGTTAAATACACATTATTTAACAACACTTTTGTTAGCATTAGCAGGTGCAATCGTGTTGATTGTGTATAATGACGTGCCGCAAGGTGCAGAGATTAATAGTATTGAACTGATGACGCCTTTGACATTTATCGCAATTAACCTTTTGGGTCACGCACTCGCTTTCCCCAAAAGTTCTGAAGTCAGAAGGGATTTTATTCCTTATTGGGGCTATATTGTTGTTGCGAATATTGTTGTACCGATTTTAATCGCAATTGGTTTCTTGTTGATCGCAGTTGTGACAGAACGTTTTGATATGATGTCAGACAAAATGGTGGAAGTTTATATCAATAGATTTGTGCTTTGGTCTGGCTTATTATGTATCGTAATTTTTGTAGGAACATATTTTTATCAGCTTAAAAAAATTAATTCAAATCAATAGTCATTTAAAAGGAGGTCTTTTGATGAAACTTGAACATATTACAAAACAATACGGTTCTAACAAGGTATTAGATAATATTGATTTTAAATTTGATCAAAGCCGTATTGTCGGTTTGATTGGGAAAAACGGTGTAGGTAAAACGACATTAATGAAAGTCATGAACGGCAACATTATTAATTACTCAGGAAAGGTAAATTTAGGTCCTGATGAACGCGTCGGTTATTTAATTGAGCACCCTAAACTTTATGATAATAAATCAGGCTTATATAATTTGAAAATCTTTGCGCAAGTCTTAGGTAAAGGCTACGACAAAGCTTATGCACAAAGTATTATTGATGCATTCGGCATGGCGCCTTATATCAAAAAGAAAGTTAAAAAATACTCTATGGGTATGAAACAAAAACTTGCGATTGCAGTGTCATTGATGAATAAACCGAAATATTTAATTTTAGATGAACCGACAAACGGTATGGATCCAGATGGTTCAATTGATGTGCTTGAGACCATTCAGCGATTAGTTAAAGAGTTAGATATGAAAATTTTGATTTCGAGTCATAAATTAGAAGACATTGAATTAATTTGTGACCGTGCAGTGTTCTTAAGAGATGGCCATTTTGTACAAGATGTGGATATGGCGAAAGGGACACCGACAGATGTGACAGTCTTGGAATTAGGAAAAGACTTATCAGATGAGAAATTTAAAGAGGTTTTAGATTATTTGACGATTCATTTCAGTATCTTACAAAGTCATAAAGATTCTGGTGAAATTTCATTAAAATCAATCAAAGATTACAAAGAATTATTAAAAGGACTTGCAGGTTTAGACGTCTTCCCAGAATACATTGAAACACGTAAACAATCATTACGTGATACGTACTTCAATATTAATCAAAGAGGTGAGAAAAAGTGAATCTATTCCAACTCGTAAAACATGACATTATCAGTATCTTAAGAAGTCCATTAACGTATTTAGCACTTATTTTAACATTACTTCCAATTATCGGGATGACAGCATTGATTAATCAACAAATGCATAAAGTAGATGGAGATATTATTATGGCCATGGGCAGCTGGTTCTTCTCTATAGTTGGATTACTGTTTATGATTAAAACAATCACAAGAGATATTTCTCAAGGTACGATTCAATTGTATTTAAACAAAACGAGCAATCGTATAAAGTATTTCATTGCGAAAGTCTTATCTATCGCATTTATCGCGATTTTAATCACAGTGCTTTTAGATGTGCTTGTTTTAATTATTCAAGCCGTTACAAAAGGACCTGATGTGAAAGATGAGAAGATGTTGCAGATTTTATGGTTCTACTTTATTTTCTTATTATTCTTTGGTCTGTTGTTATTCTTGGTAGCGTTAATCGTACCAAAACCAGCATTGATTTATGCGTTAGGTATATTCTTAGTCTTGATTGTGCCATTTGCGGAACCATTTCTACCTATGATTCCGAAAATTGGAGATGATATCCAAAAAGCATTGAAGTATATTCCGTTCAGTTATTTAACGAACAAAACAACAACAGGGGACTTCAAATTCAGTAATTGGCAATGGTTTATTTCAACGGCTTCGATTGTTGTCTTATTTGTTGCTAATACGCTATACATTACAAAAAAAGATATTTAATCAAAAAAGCCGGAATGCTAGTTCATGTACTCTAGCTTCCGGCAGTTTTATTATGGGTTCAGTAATTTGTTCATGATAGAGTTGTAAACTTCTTTCCAAAGATTTGAATCTGTTTTGAAGCGGTTGCTGATGACAACATGAGTTTGTTGTACGGCTTCATCATAATTTTCATCATCTTTATCTGGAAGTAATTTTTTTCTAGTTTCTTCAACGAAGACTTGTGCAGCTTTTGCGCGTGGGCCCCATACATTTTCTTGTTCGTATTGATCATTTAAGAATACGAAAATTGGAATTGCACGTGCTTTACCATTCGTTAAATATTGATCAATCAAGTCTGTGTCTTGGTCTCTATGAAAGACGCGTACTTCGAGGTCTAACAATTCGCTGATATGTTTTAAGATCGCAATATTCATCATGGCATCCCCACACCAATCTTCAGAAATTGCGAGTACTTTACGATATGACTTTTGCTTGACTTGTTCGATACGTGAATCATCTTCAGGTACTGTAAAACTTTCATAAATCTTAAGCAGACCTTCTTGATTTTCTTTCATCTCAGAGATATACGTATCTAAATCTTGAGCATTTTGAAAATATGTTTCTAGTTTTGTCATCGATAAAACCCCCTTTGTTAATTGATAATATTATATCAACAAATGATTCAGAATTAAAAGGAAAGGTTGTGAAAATTCTAAAGATTATATAGTGTTGCAAATGTAGTTAATATATTTTGAAGAAAAAGTAATATATAAGTGAAATAGCACCGTGCAATTTCTAAAAATAGTAGTATGATAAATATGTGCGAAAAATACATACGAAAGAGCAGTAAAAAGGAGTGATTCTTTTGAAGTATAAATTAGTCGCAGTACTTATGTTTTCAACGATAAGTGTAATAACTTTATTGATTTCAGGGTATATGAGTAGTACAAAATCAGTTGATTTATCAGAAATGACAATTAACAATATGAAGATGAATCAATCATTTAATCCAAAGGGTTTTAATGAAAATCATAATATTCAAGTCGACCGCTTTGCGTTTTATTACAATGATAAGCATCCTAATTTTGTGGTGAAAGTTGATAAGGCACATCATAAAATTAATGGAATGGTTGTTATTAAGGATAAACAAATTGAAACGAACATGGGCTTTAAAGTAGGGGATGATATCAGCGATGTCATTCAAGCACTAGGCAGCAGTTACCAATTAACAGAAGGTAAGAATGGTTATAAAACGTTGAATTACGTTGATAAAGAAAATCATTTAAAACTTAAAGTCTTATATCAAGATGATGAAATTAAACGAATTGAATATTTCAAATGAGAATTCTAATTAAAGATGGCGTACTTGAAAGGCAATTTAAGCGGCCATCTTTTTACATAAGATAATATTTTCTTTAGGCCAGAGGGGAAACATTTTAAAAGCTTTGCAAGTTAAAGTATAATTCAAGTAGATTTTGGAGGTGGCCATTGTGAATAAAATTACATTTTTAAATGATTTAGAAAGTGAATTAAGATGGTTGCCTAGAGACGAAAAAGATAAAATTATGTATGAATACGAAGATGTGTTCTACGAAGGTGAAAGAGAAGGGCGCTCAGAACACGATATTCTAAATGAAATGGAAAGCCCGAAAAAAATAGCGAAAGAAATTTATGCGCAAAAAGCTATCAAGAATGCTGAATATGCGCCGAACGCACAAAATGTCACCAAAGCTGTTCTCGCTACGTTAGGTCTAGGCATTTTATCTTTAATTATCATATTGATTCCATTATTCTTTGTGGTTATATTTATGATTATATTATTGCTTGCTTCGCTCGTACTTTTATTATCTCCAATCATTTTATTTGTAGCGAATGTGATGAGCGGATTTTCACAATTTGTTTTCAGCGATTTCCTATTTGCCTTTAGTTACACAGGTCTTGGAATTATCTTTATTGTCTTTATCTTCAAGTTGGTTGAAGTGATTTATAAATTAATTCTGAAGTATTTACGTTGGAATTTGAAATTGATTAGAGGGAGCATAAGCGCATGAGAAAACTTTTATTAATTGGCATGATCACGTTTGTTGCTTTCTTCTCACTCGGCACTTTAGTCTGGTTTGTTCATGATCAAAGTAATTTGCCAGAGGAGCGTGTTGAAAAGACATTTTATAATAAAGACATTCAAGATATTTCAATCAGCGGCAATCGTGCAGACATCAAAATTGTACAAGGTAAGGAATTGAAGCTTAAATATAAAGGACAACGTCCTATTAATTTCTCAGAACATAATCATATCCTTAAAATTTCTGAAGATAAAAAGGATGAAATAGCGCCTAATATTAATCCATACAAAAGAACGAAACAAGAAATGATTGTCGAGGTACCAAAGAAACAATTAAATGATATTAATATTTCAACAGATATCGGCGCAATTAAATTGGATGGTGTACAAGCTGCGACAACCACAATTTGGAATAACATTTCAGATGTACATATTAAAGATTCCAAGTTGGAAAGTGTAGATATGAAATCAGAGAGCAGTAAGTTGGCATTTGAAAATAGTACGTTAAAAAACGGCAATTTCAAAATTCATTCTGGCGGTATCAGTGGAGATCATTCATTAGTAAAAGAAAGTATTTTTATATTAGGTACGGGTCATATCAATTTCTCAAAGATGGCGAATTCTTGTGATATTAAAGCCTCAACGAAAAGTGGCAATATTACATTAAGCTATTTACATCCGCCGAAAGATACATTGTTAAGATTAAACCCTGCTGAAGGTAAGAAGTTGGTAAAAAATCCTCACTTTAAAAATGATAAAGTCGGTAAGGGTGAAAATGTTTTAGAATTCTATACGAATAAAGGTAATATCACAATTGAATAATGAACGTTTCATCATAAAAAAACGATTTTCATCAAATGTTAGATGAAAATCGTTTTTTTCTTTGTCTATATTTTATTCAATTATAATGTGCTGGATTCTGTTTGTTGTTGTTCTAAAACGCCGTCTTCCATTTGGTATACTTTATCGCAGAATTTCATTAAACGTTCATCGTGTGTTACGACAAGACAGGTTTTATTTAATTCCTTGGTTTTTTTCTTTAAGATGTTCATGACTTCCATCGCATTTTCAGTATCTAGTGAAGCGGTGGGTTCATCAGCTAAGATAATAGATGGATTTGTATACAATGCTTTGACAATCGCAACACGTTGTTTCTGACCGCCAGAAATTTCGCTTGGCAGCTTATTTTGAACTTCACTTAAACCTAATCGTTCTAATAAGTTAGTCAATGCTTCATCACTTAGCACATCTTTCTTTTGTTTTTTCAACAAGGTAAATTGCTGTTTGACTGTTAAGAAAGGAACTAAATTTGTGGCTTGCAAGATAAAGCCGATTTCGTTCATACGCGTATGTGCTAATTGCTTTTGAGAAAGATGTGTAATGGCTTGGCCATTCACATAAATTTCACCTTCAGTCGGTGTTTGTAATGCTCCGGCCATCGTCAAGAACGTACTTTTTCCTGATCCAGAGGGGCCGATGATGCCGACGAGTTCGGTCTTATTAAATTGTACTGTCGTTGGTTTAACAGCTTCGATAATTTTATTACCATCTTTAAAACGCTTCGTGACGTCTTTAAACTCTAACATTAGTATTTTCACTCCTTTTTATCCAATGGCTTTTAATGGGTCTACTTTACGGATCGTTAAAATAGAGAACAGACTTCCAATGAGTGATACGACAATCAAGACAAGTCCATAGATGATTAATGTCACAGGATTAAATGCGACAGGCACAGCATTCGGTAAAAAGGCACCTGTGATTAGTGTCAGTGCTAACCCGATTAATGTACCGATTAAAGAAATCATAAAGGTTTGTGCTAAAACGACTTTAGCTAAGTAACCACTTGTGAAACCTTGTGCTTTCAATACACCGAATAAGTTTGTTTTTTGAAGTGTAATGACATATAAGAAAATACCGATGACTGTTGCTGAAATAATAAATAAGAAAGTAATCATAAAGTTAAGTGTCAGATTTTGTGCAGTGTAACCAGGTAAATTTTCAACGAAGTTTTCAATGCTGACCGCTTCTAAATCAGAATTGAGTGATTTATCTTTCCAATCTTTGTCACGAACCACCACAGCATTCGTTTTATCTTTGGTTAATTTCGGGTTGATACTTTGAATTGTATTATAATTACCGAATAATACAGGTGATGCGTTATATTTTGCGCTTTCCGTAAATCCAACAATTTTCAGCTTTTCATCTGATTGGGATAAAGATAATTTATCGCCGATTTTAAACCCTTTATCTTTTAAAGTTTCATCTGCGATGACCTCATTATCTTTATTAAATTTATGTCCTTCTAGTAATTTAGGAATTAAGAATGATTGTTTGGATACGCCGAATAAGAGGGCATTTTCTTCTTTTTGACCATTAGAAACAATAACGGCAGATTGTTTGAGTAACGCGGATTCTTTAAATGTATTTTTTGTTTCTTTTGTATCGAAGACAGATTGAGCGACAGTTTGATTCGCATCTTTATTTAAGACAATCGCATCTGCATGCCATTTATCTATACCTTCACGGTTCATATTAATTAAACCGCTCGCAAGGCCTGAAAGTAAAAAGAGCAGGTAACTGATCATAATCAGCACACCGATGATTAATCCGAATTTTAATTTATTTCGTTTCATCTCGTTCCAAGCTAAAAACATAGGAGAACTCCTTTCGAGTATTTAATTTTGAATGTTGAGTTGATTATGATTGAAGACTATCAACTTAATTAATCAATTATAACTTATATGACTCAAATATGAAAAATAAAACAAAATGTATCTAACTTTTTTTGCGAATACTTTTAATAAAAAAAGTGGGTTGGGAGTTAATTTAGATTGGGATAAAGAATTTCAAGATATTCTTAAATCAAGTAAAGTCTTGTTTTTTCTAATAGAGCAGATAAAAATAAAAGCGAAAAGACTTTAGCACAGTGTCTTTCCGCTTTTAATCTATTATTCAGATGCGAAGGCAATGTCTGTATCGATTTCGCCATGAAGAGAGGTAATGTCTAGTTCGTTGTGGTTAAGCCATTGATTAAAATCAATACATACAGGTGTTTGATTTTCGCCTAAACTGATCCAAGCTTTCATTGTTTCTGGTTGATACATAGATGTATGAATAGTACCAGACCAGCTGCTGAAGAGCTTACTGTAAATTTCATATTGCGGATCATTAAAAACTTCAAAAGCTTTCATTTTATCCATATGGATATCTGTTTGTTTTAAAGTTTTAGCTAATCGTGCTTTAGATTCTTTGGTGTAGTTACGATTTTCATGCGTCAGCAACTTGAAATGGTTAGTGCACGTACGATCATAACGTACATCTAGACCTCTAGGTGTCACTTCTACAATCGCGTGTTGATTATGTTTATCCATCATAATGTAACTGAATGAACTACGATGAGGAATTTCTTTTAATAAACGAATGGCTTCATCTGTATCACGACAAAGTTCTAAAATTAAGCGTCCAATCATATAACAAACAAACCCGTCTTGCGGATGTTTACGATGCATAAAATTATAGCCCATAGCGAGACCCGCAGAATTAAGCCCATCCATTCTGCCTGTGACGCGAGAAGTAGGACCAATTTGGGCTAATCCACCGTCATTTGGTTCATATAATAAATAGCGACCATCATATGTGGCAGGGTGATAGTCATAATTGCGCACTAAATAATTGTCGCCAAGAAAGACTGTACAGCCACTGTCTTTCTTAATAGGTGTAAAGCGATAGTGTGCAAAATTAAAAACAATTTGTCTAATCGGTAATTCAAGCACTTCACGCATACCCATTAATTCTTCCCAAATTTGCGGTGCATATTGTTGGAAGATTGCATGTGTTTCATTAACATCGATATCAAAGCGTGGTAAGCGTTTCTTCCATTCTTTTTCTCTATTTTGCATGAGTTTAGTTGTTTTCATCCACTTGCCTGTTTCAACACCTAAATCATAATGTGATCCTCGAAATGTCATAATATCTGAGTGTACTTTTTGCATTCAAAATAACCCCTTAATGTTTCTCTTGATAATGTTACAAGAATGTAATTATTTATTAATAGACTTGGGAAATCAAACCATATTATAATATATATGTAGAGAAAAAACTGTAAATACGGTTTGTAAATGTCACTTGAAACGAAGATAGATTACGTTTAGAGGTGATTCATATGGTACAAGATTATTATAATAAAGCATATGCCGCTGTTTACAGATGGTGGAGAGGCGCGTAATACGTAATTCTTGTGATTTTAAGAGGTTAACCTTTTTCGGTTAGCCTCTTTTTAGTATAATGGCTTTAGACATGCTTTAGCTTTTTTAATATAGGGTATATGTTTTAATGACCAATTTAAGTATGCTATTATTAGAGCATGCAGGCGATTATTTTTATAGAGGTGAAATCAAAATGTTAGACTTTATTAAAGGCTTTTTTAAATTCTTCTTCAGTTTAGCACTTATCGTGTCAGTTGTAGTTGGCGTAGGTGTGGCTGTATTTGCTTTCATCTTCAAGAAAGACTTTGAAGATATCGAAAGAAGAACAAAAGAAATCGTTGCTGATATTGAATCAGGCAACAGTAATTAATTGTAATAGAATTAATGTAAAAGCACTTGCTGAGTTGAATTCAGCAAGTGCTTTTTTCATGAGCCTAAAAGGCTAAGAAGCGTTATGACATAATGTGATTTGGACAATATCAAGCAAAGAAAGTTTAATTTGCTGCTGTTGTTTCAGATTGATACCGATTAAGACTTGATCTAAGTAATTGATTTTGTCTGGCATCATTTTGATAGTTTGTATCCAACCTCCTTTAAAGTAGCGCACACGAATGGGACATTGTTCTTGAAATGCGATATGAATCTGTTGGTTCAATTCATGAATTTGATCTTCAGATAAAATAGGGCGTTCTATCTTAGTTTGATCTACCGCATATTGATGCAGACGTTCAAACTGTTCGGGCAATGTCGCAAAAGGTGCCCATTTCACCATGCCTCTGCCCATCGGGATATTCGCATCGAGCTCCTCCCGTGGAATTTTTCGATAATCTGTTTCTTCTTTAGACGTTTCCAACACTATCACCTGCTTGAGTAAGAGTTGATAACTTCATTATACGAACACTTGTTCGTATTTTCAACTGTAATTAATAGTTTAGCAGAAGAAAACCGTTTCAGAATTGAACTATTATCATTTTTCAGAATAATCCCGTACAATAGGAGGTAAGATGAGGAGGTAATAATATGACGAAATCAGGTTATATTGGATCTTACACAAAGAAAGAGGGTAAAGGGATTTACCGCTTCGTACTAGACGAAGACAAAGCAGCAGTCACTGAAGTTGCGACTGCCTATGAAATTGAGGCTTCTACTTTTATTGCACGCCACAATCAATTTTTATATGCGATTACGAAAGAAGGCGAACGCTGCGGTGTCGCAAGTTTCAGAGTTGAAAATGACGGCACATTGACTTTACTTAATAAATGCTTAGACTCTGTTGAAGGCACAGGATGTTATATTTCTGTATCAGAAGATGGCAATTATTTATTTGAAGCGGTCTATGGTGCAGGACTTTTACGTTTATACGAATTAGATGCAGCAACAGGTGAAGTTGTACGTTTAATTGAAGAGTTGGAACATAAATATCCGACAGGCCCGCATGAACGTCAAGAACATGCACATGTCCATTATGTGCAACAAACTCCAGATAAAAAATATGTTGCTGCGTGCGATTTAGGTACAGACAGAGTAGTCAGCTACACATATGATGAAGAAGGCTATCATGAAGCAGCGGTATCTGAATTTACTGCAGGTTATGGCCCACGCCATATCGCATTCCATGAAAATCAACCTTATGCATATGTTGTACATGAACTTTCAAATAAAGTGAGTGTTACCAAATATGATGACGGCCATTTTGAAGAAGTAGGCGTTTATGTAACGATTCCAGATGACTTCAGAGAAGCAACGAAACTGGCTGCAGTACATTTATCTCATGACCAACGTTTCTTATATGTCAGCAACCGTGGTCACGACAGTATTGCAGTATTCGAAGTCAGCGACAAAGGTGACACATTAAAATTAGTTGAAATCGTGAAAACTGGCGGTGAATTCCCACGTGACTTCAATATTTCAGATGATGATCAATATATTGTATGTGCACATCAAGAAGGGGATTCTCCAGTGACTGTTTTAAAACGTAATAAAGAAACAGGCCAACTGACATTAACAGATGACAAACAACATGCTGCAGAAGGTGTCTGTGTCATTTTTGATTAAAGTAAAACAGTTGTAAATGTATAGAGTAACCAGCATCTTTTGATAGGTGCTGGTTTTTTTATGGAATTGTTATAAGAATTATTTATCATATGAATTATAAAAGGTTATGTAACCGTTTGCATGATTTTGGTTAAATATACGGATTTTTGTGATAAAATTAAAAAAACAACATGTACAGGGGTGCTTTAAATCAGTATCAGATTTAATTTTCGATTGATTTAAAGTAAAACATGTTGAATTCAAGGGGGGATTGGTTATGCGTCATTCACAACAAACAACTTTTCGCATACCGGGACGTCTGACATTCTTTTCTCAACCAAAGAAACAAAAATCTTATAACTTAGGCCAATTAATAGGTTTGATTTTAGGACCTGTACTCTTTGCGTTGATTTTAATGTTTGTACATCCTGAAGGTTTATCACATCAAGGGGTTTTCGTTTTAGCAAGTACTGCATGGATTGCGGTGTGGTGGATTACAGAAGCGATTCCTATTCCGGCAACCAGCTTAATGCCATTAGTGCTGATGCCGATAGGTCATGTCATGGATCCTGCACAAGTTACTTCTGAATATGGTAATGATATTATTTTCTTATTCTTAGGCGGCTTCGTGCTTGCGATTGCGATGGAAAGATGGAACTTACATACACGCGTAGCTTTAATTATTATCAATAGTATCGGAACAAGTACTGGGAAAATTTTATTAGGCTTTATGTTAGCAACTGGCGGCTTATCAATGTTTGTATCTAATACAGCAGCAGTAATGATTATGATTCCAATCGGCTTAGCGATTATCGCAGAAGCGAAAGCTTTAAACGATAAAGAACATCATAAACACAATTTATCTAAATTTGAAAAGTCATTAGTCCTTGCGATCGGTTATGCAGGAACGATTGGCGGTATGGGAACATTGATTGGAACACCGCCTTTAATTATTTTGAAAGGGCAATACCATACAGCATTCGGTGAAGAAATCAGCTTTGCGAAATGGATGTTGATTGGTATTCCGACAGTTATTATCTTATTATTCTTGGCTTGGGTTTACTTACGTTTTGTTGCCTTTAAACAAGAATTGAAACATTTGCCTGGCGGTGATGATTTAATCAAAACCAAGTTGAAAGAATTAGGCAAAGTCACATTTGAAGAGAAAGTTGTTTTCACTGTCTTTACCACAGCAAGTATTTTATGGATTATCAGAGAGTTTTTACTCAAACAATGGGGACCGACCTCACTTGTTCAAGATGGTACGATTGCGATGTTCGTGTCAATTATATTATTCATTATTCCAGCTAAAAATAATAAAAAATACAAACGCATTATTGACTGGGAAGTTGCGAAAGAATTGCCATGGGGCGTACTGATCTTATTCGGAGGCGGTTTAGCTTTAGCAAAAGGTATTTCAGAGAGCGGCTTAGCGAAATGGTTAGGTGCACAATTGACAGCATTAAATGGTGTCAGTCCTTTACTCATCGTGATTGTAATCACTATGTTTGTGTTATTCTTAACAGAAGTTACATCCAATACAGCGACTGCGACTATGATTTTACCAATTTTAGCAACACTATCTGTCGCAATCGGCGTGCACCCATTATTATTAATGGTGCCAGCCGCAATGGCTTCAAACTGTGCTTACATGATGCCAGTCGGTACACCACCGAACGCCATTGTCTTCGGGACAGGTTTGATTTCTATTAAGAAAATGGCAAGTGTCGGCTTCTGGGTCAACTTAATCAGTGCAGTTCTCATTATATTAGTAGTTTATTTCTTAATGCCATATGCATTAGGTATAGATATTAGCGAACCATTAAAACCACTTAAATAATAATAAAGGAGATAGGCTAAAGTATTGTACTTTAAACCTATCTCCTTCTTTTATGTTGATTTTAATTATGATTTAAGTGTTGGTGATTGATAGATGTGTGAAAGGTTGCGACGTTTGATTTGTGCAGGTTTTAGTTCGGGTTGATCAAAATACAGACCATCAATATCATGCAATGTTAAAGTTTGTGATGTATCAAACTGATTCTCAGCAATTAATACATCTTTGTGCTGCGTATTATAGTAACCGCGAATATGAATCGCGTCTTTGGTCATAGGCCCTTCAAACTGGTTATTAATAATATAAAGTTCACGACCGCCTTGAGCTCCCATACGTTGTCCAGTCAGTACATCTGCAGTGTTTTTATCATCTTTCGTGCCTAAAAAACGCACGCCGCCAGCACAATTTAAGAAATGATTGTCCATGATATATAAGCTGTGTGCTTTAAAAGGTGTCAACGCAAAATCTTGTGTTTGATGGAACGTGTTGCGATAGATAAAAATATCGTGATAAAACTGATTGTGACGTGTTGCATGTGAACCGATTGCGCGATTCCAACTCTTAAAGCCTGGTGTTTCTGAAGGACCGAAATAGCATTCAGAAACCATAGTGTTTCTTGTAATTGTACCATCTCGCGTTCCGAATTTAGGGAAAGCACCTGGTACTTGAATATCAAGTTGTATTGCTTCAGAAAAGCTGCGATCACCATCAATATCTAAAAAGCCTTCGAAACTGCAGCGTGTGATCAGCGTATCTTCAACACCGCATGCATCAATTGCGTGACCGCCGACGATGTCTTTGAAGCGAATATTATATAATACAATACTTTGTGCGTGACCTAAGCACATCGCAGTGTTGTTGTCTGGAATACGACTGCCGTTCATATCGAATGTACCGCCGATAATTGTGATATGGCTATTGCCGGTATAACCATGATAAAGTCCATTTCGCATCCCATTTTTAAGTAATGCATCTTTGCCTTGACGCTTAATAATTGCTTCTTCATGTAAGAATAGTGTCGTGCCTTCATAAATCGTTAAGGCACGTTTGACATGAAATTCTCCTTTCGGCACAAAAATCATACTGCCTGGATGTTGTTTTGCGAGATTTAATGCATGCTGTAATGCTTTTGTATCCTTATGTTTATTTTGACCTGTTAATCCGAATTCAGTTGGGTATATCAACATGGTTTTGACCTGCTTTCTTTATTTCATTGTTTGTATAAAACGGGGTAAACTCGATAATTTGTCAAATTTAGGTTATCCTATTAATTAACAAGATATCACAAAATTGGGGGTAACGCATTATGGCAAAAAAAGCTTTAATTGTTGTAGATTATTCATATGATTTTGTCGCACCGGACGGCAAGTTGACTTGTGGAGAACCTGGTCAGGCGCTAGATAATTTTATCGCAGAACGTATGGAAGCGTATGATAAAGAAGGGGAAGCAATCTTTGTCATGATGGATTTGCATTATGAAAACGATCCGTATCATCCAGAAAGTAAATTATTCCCGCCGCATAATATCGAAGGCACTTCAGGAAGAGATTTATACGGTAAAGTTAAAGATGTTTATGAAAAAATTGAATCACATGAACATGTGCATTATTTAGATAAACGCCGCTACGATTCTTTCTTTGGTACACCTTTAGATAGTTTATTACGTGAACGCGGTATTACTGAAATCGAAATTGTTGGTGTATGTACAGATATTTGTGTACTGCATACAGCTATTTCCGGTTATAATAAAGGGTATGCAATCACTATACCGACAAAAGGTGTTGCATCGTTTAATCCAGAAGGTCATAACTTTGCGTTAGAACATTTTAAAAATGTCTTAGGTGCGAAGGTAGAATAACAGAATAGACTCGTGATAAAATAGGATTAAATAGGTATGAATTACAATAATTAATGACAAGGAGTGTCTCAGGACATGGAAAGTACTTATATTTTCGGGCATAAAAGTCCAGATACAGACGCAATTAACTCTGCCATCATTATGGCTGAATTTGAACAATTAAACGGCAATACTTCTGCGAAAGCATATCGCTTAGGTGAAGTGGGCCCTGAAACGCAATATGCTTTAGATTACTTTAAAGTAGAAGCACCAGAATTATTATCAGATGATTTAACAGGTAAAGACGTTATTTTAGTAGACCATAACGAATTCCAACAAAGTGCAGATTCAATTGAAGGTGCCAATATCCGCCACGTTGTGGATCACCACAGAATCGCTAACTTCCACACAGCTGGTCCGTTATGCTACCGTGCAGAACCATTAGGTTGCACAGCAACAATTTTATACAAAATGTTCAATGAAAAAGGCTTTGATATCAAACCGGAAATCGCGGGTTTAATGTTATCTGCCATCATTTCAGACAGCTTATTATTCAAATCACCAACTTGCACTGAGCAAGATAAAGACGCAGCAAAAGCATTAGAAAAAATTGCTGGTGTAGATGCACAAGAATACGGTTTAGAAATGTTAAAAGCAGGTGCTTCTACATTGAATAAAACAGCAGTTGAATTAATCAATGCAGATGCAAAATCATTCAACATGGGTGATTACACAGTACGTATCGGCCAAGTTAACACAGTAGACTTAAATGAAATTTTAGGCCGTCAAGCTGAGTTAGAACAAGCTATCACTGAAACATTAAATAATGCTGAATATGATATCTTCGTATTAGTTGCGACAGATATTTTAAATAGTGATTCAGCTATCTTAGTATTAGGTGAAGACAAAGATAAAATTGCGCAAGCATTTGGTGTTGAGTTAGATAACAACACAGCATTCTTACCAGGTGTAGTATCTCGTAAGAAACAAATCGTACCGCCAATCACTGAAACATTATCATAAGCAGTTAGACGCTGTTTATACATGAATATAGATTAAACTGGAATGGGCTAAGATGATAAACAAACAAGCATTCATTGTGTCATCTTGCTTTTTCCAGTTTTTTATTATAAATTTTGGTAATTGAAGTGTTGGTAAAAGTAATAAAATCATTATAAAAGATTAAAATTAGGGTAAAATTGAGTAACAAGGATAATTGTACGAAAGGAGTTAGAGAACCTTTGAAATCAATCGAGGAAAAATTTAAAGACTGCCAAGGGTATTTTAAAACGCATATTACTAAAGATATTAAATACCGTAGAAAACAACTTAAAGCATTGAAACATGCGATTAATAAATATGAAAATCAACTTTTAGCCGCATTGCATTTAGACTTAGGAAAAAATAAAGTAGAAGCGTATGCGACCGAAATCGGTGTCGTATTAAAAAGTATCAGTGCCGCTCGTAAAGATATACATAAATGGGCGAAAACGAAACAAGTGAACACGCCGCTCTATTTGTTCCCGAGTAAAAGTTATATTAAAAAAGAACCATTAGGCACAGTTTTGATTATCGGACCTTTCAACTATCCAGTTCAACTTGTATTTGAACCTTTAATTGGTGCGATCGCAGCTGGTAATACAGCAATTATCAAACCTTCAGAGCTGACACCGAATGTAGCTTCTGTGATTACAAAAGTCATTGAAGAAGCATTTGAATCAGCTTATATTACTTCAGTTGAAGGCGGTGTTGAAGAGACACAAGTCTTGTTAGAACAACCATTTGATTATATTTTCTTTACAGGCAGTGAACGTGTCGGACGTATTGTATATGAAGCAGCAAGTCGTCATTTGACACCTGTGACGTTAGAACTTGGCGGCAAGTCACCGGTTATTGTAGATGAGACAGCAAATTTGAAAGTCGCAAGTGAACGTATTGCGTTTGGAAAATTTATCAATGCGGGTCAAACATGTGTAGCCCCTGACTATATCTTGGTCCATGAGTCGGTCAAAGCAGACTTAATCAAGGCCTTGCAAGGTACTATTAAAGAGTTCTATGGCAAAGAACCGGATAAAAGTGAAGATTTCGGACGCATTGTGAATGATAAGCATTTTGAGCGTTTACAAGCGATGATTCAGGACAATCAAGATAAAGTGGCTATCGGCGGTGAAACACATGAACCTTCACGTTATATTGCGCCAACGGTATTAGATAACGTGACTCCACAAGATTCAGTGATGGAAGAAGAAATCTTTGGACCGATTTTACCGTTGTTGACGTATCAAACATTTGATGAAGCGGTCGAATTTATTCAAGCACGAACACGTCCGTTATCACTCTATTTGTTCAGTGAAGATGAAAATAATACGGATCGTGTCTTAAATGAACTATCCTTTGGCGGCGGTGCTATCAATGATACGTTAATGCAGTTAGCGAATCCAAATCTGCCATTCGGCGGTGTAGGCGCTTCTGGTTTCGGTAAGTATCATGGTAAGTATTCGTTCTATACATTCACACACGAGAAATCATATATTTATAAAACTACACGCTTAGAATCTGGAATAATATTCCCGCCTTACAAAGGGAAATTCTCTTATATTAAAAACTTATTCAAATAGTAAAATGAAATATCTGATTGAAGTAGAATAACAATAATAAAACTGGGTCGAACTTTGAAAGCAAGGTTCGACCCAGTTTATTTAGAATATATCTTATTTAGTTTGTTTCTTGAAAGAACCGATGATTTTCACTTGATAATCTAAGGTTTCAAGTATTTTAATCACTTTGTCTAATTCAGAATTAAGCGTAGCATCGGCTTGGACAAAGAAACGATATCTGCCTAATTGTGTTTTAAGCGGACGTGATTCAATCCAAGATAAGTTGATATTGAAAATTGCGAATGTATTTAAAATATTCGCAAGCAACCCGGCTCTATCTTGTTCTGGTGTAATCATTAATACAGTATCTGTCGCATCTTCAGCGATAGTTAAGTGATTACCTATGATTAAGAAGCGGGTCACATTATGTGGAAAATCTTCAATATTTTGTTCAATTGCTTCTAGACGATGATCTTCATTGATACCTAGCGGTGCAATCGCGCCCGTATGTTCATCAATAAAATCTAAACTTTGAACGGTACTTTCTGAATAGCCGATTTGAAATTGATGACGCTGGATAAATTGGTTAGTTTGACTGATTGCAGGTGCGATAGAATATACTGTATCAATCGCTTCAATTGGTGTACCAGCTAAAGCATATAATCCGAATTGGATATTTAAATGGATTTCACCAATAGCGTATATATTTTGATGTGCTAAGCCATCTGCGATGATGTTGATTGTTCCTTCAATTGAATTCTCAATCGGTACAATACCAATGCTATCTGAGTCATTTTGAACCGCTTGAACGACTTCATATAAGTTGGATTTTGGATGATAGTCAGCTTCTGTTTCTGTTAAATACTTTTTAGAAGCAAGATATGAAAATGTACCCCTTGGACCTAAATAATATAAATTCATTTTTGCATTTCCCCTTTGATGTGACGCACAGTTAATGGAAAGGGCACCCAGTTGTTTCTGCTGGTTTCTTATAAAAGAAATTTGGTTCTTTCATCACATTTTTATACCCATGATGATAGTTCGAAACCAGAGTAGGTGACAGTGATGGTACGAGCCAAGACCATTTTCCAGTAACTTCACGATTGGCTTTTGCTTCATTGGATTCAAAGTGTTCGAATTGTTTAGCAGCTGTTAGGTGATCGACAATCGATGCGCCTACTTTTTTAAACGAATGATACACTGCATCATTCAGTTCTACCATAATACGATCTTTATTGAATGAAGTATTTTTAAGTGTATCAAATTCAAACGCTTCTGCAACTTTTTCTATTAAATTATAGCGGTATGTGTCAGTAAAATTACGTACAGCAATTTCATTTACCATATACCAGCCATTAAATGGTACTGTTGGATAAGTAATACCGCCGATTTTTAAATCCATACTAGAAATAATAGGTACTGCATACCATTTCAATCCTAAGTCAGCGAGTTTAGGGTAATGGCGGTGTTCGATTGGAACTTCTAGGACCAGTTCTTCAGGTAAATCATGCAGGCGCGGGAAGCGCTCACCAGGCAATTTATAAATCAATGGTAAGACATCAAAATCTGTACCTGCACCTTGCCAACCTAAGTGTTGTGCAGTTTTAGTCATCTCGCGTTCCGCAGGATCCCCAGCATCTTCATAACCTGCATAGCGAATTAATTGATTATTATAGATGATAGGCGGATGATCTTCTTCTTGCGCATAAATCGTAATGTAAGATTGAATTTTTCCACCGTTTGTCGCTTCGTCTAAATGTTTGTGGATAGATTCGATAAAGGCATCATTGTCTTTGACGTCACGTGCATCTTGAACGATTAACGTTTCCCAAAATAATCGTCCGATACAACGATTGGAATTACGCCAGGCCATACGTGCACCATATGTTAGTTCTTCCGTCGTATGGTGATACGTGCCAGTTTCGTTAATTTCCTTTTCGATTGCTTCTAATCTCTCTTGAATAACATTTTCGTCATAATTCAACTCTCGATACATTGTGTGAATAAATTCAGTCGCTTTCTCTAATAACATTTTCTTCACCTCATCTTTATTATAGGAGTAATAAGGGAAAACCCCTAGTAAAGATGTCACACAAAATATAGAAATCCAACTAAATCTGACAAAATTATTACATTAATAAAAAAGTATTTACAAAATTAATTGATTTAATTTCAATTTCGGTACAATTGTACGAAGAATGACATACCCCCTAACGGGGAATGTATAAAAGCCTATAAGAATGTGATAAACTAAACAAAAAAGGTTGATTGGGGAGAAAGTTATGTATCAATTTAGAGATGACAGCTTAATGCTTCATAATGACTTATACCAAATTAATATGGCTGAAAGTTATTGGTATGATAATGTTCATGAAAGAAAGGCGGTCTTTGATTTATATTTCCGCAAGATGCCATTCGACAGCGGTTATGCTGTATTTAATGGATTACGCAGAATTATTCAATTTATCGAAAATTTCCATTTTACTGAAACGGATTTAACATATTTAAAATCTATTGGTTACCAAGATGACTTTTTAGATTATTTGAAAGACTTGCGCTTTACTGGAAACATTCGAGCAATGGAAGAGGGCGAAGTATGTTTTAATAATGAGCCTTTAGTAAGGGTAGAGGCACCATTAATTCAAGCACAATTAATTGAAACGATTTTATTAAATATCGTTAACTTCCATACGTTGATTGCGACAAAAGCAAGCAGAATTAAACAAGTCGCACCTAACGACTTATTAATGGAATTTGGTACAAGACGTGCACAAGAAGAAGACGCAGCATTATGGGGAGCAAGAGCAGCTATTATCGGCGGTTTTGATTCTACAAGTAATGTCAGAGCGGGTAAATTATTCGGTATTCCTGTATCGGGTACACATGCGCATGCTTTTGTACAAACTTATGGTGATGAATATGTTGCATTTAAAAAATATGCAGAGCGTCATAAAGACTGTGTCTTTTTAGTAGATACTTTCCATACGTTAAAATCAGGTGTGCCGACAGCGATTAAAGTGGCACAAGAATTAGGCGATAAAATCAACTTTATCGGTATACGTTTAGATTCAGGTGATATTGCTTACTTATCTAAAGAAGCACGTAAAATGTTAGATGAAGCAGGTTTCACTGATGCGAAAATCATTGCATCTAACGATTTAGACGAAGAAACAATCATGAGTTTGAAAGCACAAGGTGCAAAAGTCGACTCATGGGGTGTAGGTACGAAGTTAATCACAGGTTATGATCAACCAGCATTAGGAGCAGTTTATAAACTTGTTGCTGTAGAAGATGAATCAGGTGAGTATCAAGACCGTATTAAACTATCAAACAATGCTGAGAAAGTAACAACACCTGGTAAGAAAAATGTTTATCGTATTATTAATAAAGCAACAGGTAAAGCAGAAGGGGATTATATTACACTTGCACATGAAGATCCATATGCAGAACAACCATTGAAATTGTTCCACCCGGTGCATACGTATAAAAGTAAGAAAGTAAAATCATTCGAAGCGATTGATTTGCATAAAGATATCTATACTGAAGGTAAATTAGTTTATGAATTACCACACGAAAAAACAGCCCAAGCCTTCTTAAAAACAAATTTAGAACATCTATGGGAAGAAAACAAACGTTTCTTGAACCCTCAAGAGTACCCTGTTGATTTAAGTAAAGCATGTTGGGATAACAAACAACAAAAAATCTTTGAAGTCGCAGAAGATGTCAAAGAAATGGAGGAACGACATGAGTAGTGAATTGCAGGATATTATTGTTAAAGAAATGAAAGTTAAACCATCCATCGATAGTGAAAGTGAAGTCCATGAACTCATTCACTTTATTAAACACTATGTTCAAAGTCATGGTTTTATCCAATCGTTAGTATTGGGTATTTCAGGCGGCCAAGATTCAACACTTGCCGGTCGTTTGTGTCAAATTGCGGTAGAACAGTTACGAGAAGAAGGCAGAAATGTACGCTTTATCGCAGTTAAGTTACCATATGGTGTACAAAAAGACGCAGATGAAGTTGAAGATGCTTTGAAGTTCATTCAACCAGATGAAACTGTCACGGTTAATATTAAACCGGCAGTTGATCAAAGTGTTAATGCATTGAATGAAGCTGGATTTGAATTAACAGACTTTCAACGCGGTAATGAAAAAGCACGTGAACGTATGAAAGTTCAATTTGCGATTGCGGCAAACCAAAGCGGTATTGTCATCGGAACTGATCATTCTGCAGAAAATATTACAGGCTTCTTCACAAAATATGGCGATGGCGCTGCAGATATAGCGCCTCTATTCGGCTTAAATAAACGACAAGGGCGTCAATTATTGGCATACTTAAATGCACCGAAACATCTTTATGAAAAAGTGCCGACTGCTGATTTAGAAGATGACAAACCGCAACTTCCAGATGAAGAAGCATTAGGCGTGACTTATGATGCGATTGATGATTATTTAGAAGGCAAACCTGTGTCTGAAAAAGATCAAAAAGTAATTGAAGGCCACTACTTAAGAAATGCGCATAAGCGAGAATTAGCATACACGCGCTACACTTGGCCAAAATCAGAATCATCGAAAGAAAAAGAGTGACAAATAATCAGTCGACTGATAAAATAAGCTGTATTTCAATTTGAAAAGAGGTAATATATTTTGTCAGTAATTTCAGCAAACCCATGGCTGATGCTGCTCTCAATTTTTATCATTAACGTTGCTTATGTGACATGTCTCACAGTTCGTACGATTCTTACCTTAAAAGGTTACCGTTATGTCGCAGCAGCGGTTAGTTTCCTTGAAGTGTTAATCTATATTATCGGATTAGGCTTAGTGATGGCTAACTTGGATAAATTCCAAAATATTGTAGCTTATGCGTTTGGTTTCTCTGTCGGCATTATTGTCGGTATGAAAATTGAAGAGAAACTTGCATTAGGTTATTCGGTAGTCAATGTGACAACAGCCAATTATGAATTAGATTTACCGACACAACTTAGAAATTTAGGTTACGGTGTCACACACTTCCCAGCTTATGGTCGAGACGGCGAACGTTTAGTCATGCAAATTCTGACACCAAGACGCTTTGAACTTAAGTTGATGGATACGATCAAACAACTTGATGACAAAGCATTCGTCATTGCCTATGAAGCACGAACATTACATGGCGGCTTCTGGGTTAAAGGTATTAGAAGTAAACGATTGAAGGCGTATGATACAGATGAAATTTGAAGTAGCAGAAAACGAAACGATTCAAGAATGTTTAGCACGTATGCGTGAAGCGGGCTATATGCCAGTGAAGCGGTTTGAGAAACCAGTCTATCGTGAAAATAAAGACGGCAGTATAGAAGTTGAGCGTCAACATATACAATTTGTCGGTAAGAAAATTCAATAAATGTGTAGAAAGCCCAATTTGTATTTTGAAATGAAATACGAGTTGGGCTTTTTAGATAAAAGTTTGGAAAGCCTTATACATTTGAAAAAAATTCTGTTAAAATAGAGAGTATAAGAGTAAAAAGTCGAACGTTTTGCAGGATATTTTGAAGAATGTACATGTTCTGTGAGCGTCCACATTTAAAATCAAACTTTAAGATAGGAGTTTATGAAATGATTGAACGTTATTCTCGTGAAGAAATGTCACAAATCTGGACAGACCAAAATCGTTATGAAGCATGGTTGGAGGTTGAAATCCTAGCATGTGAAGCTTGGAGTGAATTAGGTTTTATCCCGAAAGAAGACGTTAAAAAAATCCGTGAAAATGCGCGTGTAGATGTAGACCGTGCGAAAGAAATTGAATTAGAAACTCGTCATGACGTTGTTGCTTTCACACGTCAAGTTTCTGAAACTTTAGGAGAAGAACGTAAGTGGGTGCACTATGGTTTAACTTCAACAGACGTTGTAGATACAGCGTTAAGCTACCAAATCAAACAAGCAAACGATATTTTGGAAAAAGACATTGAACGTTTTATCGAAGTATTAGCTGCGAAAGCGAAAAAATATAAATATACATTAATGATGGGTCGTACACATGGTGTGCATGCTGAACCGACAACATTCGGCGTGAAAATGGCATTATGGTATCAAGAAATGGTACGTAACTTTAAACGTTTTAAAGAAGTACGTAAAGAAATCGAAGTAGGTAAAATGAGTGGTGCAGTCGGAACATTCGCAAATATCCCACCTGAAATCGAAGCATACGTTACAAAACACTTAGGTCTTGATTTTGCACCTGTATCAACACAAACATTACAACGTGACCGTCATGCGTATTATATCGCAACATTAGCTTTAATCGCAACTTCTATGGAGAAATTTGCAGTTGAAGTACGTAACTTGCAAAAAACAGAAACACGAGAAGTAGAAGAAGCATTCGCGAAAGGCCAAAAAGGTTCTTCAGCAATGCCGCATAAACGTAACCCGATCGGTTCAGAAAATATTACAGGTATTTCACGTGTCATCCGTGGTTACATTACAACAGCATACGAAAACGTTCCATTATGGCATGAACGTGATATTTCACACTCATCTGCAGAACGTATTATGTTACCAGATGTGACAATCGCATTAGATTATGCATTAAATCGTTTCACAAACATCATCGATCGTTTAACAGTCTTTGAAGATAATATGATGGCTAACATCAACAAAACATTCGGTTTAATTTATTCACAACGTGTGTTATTATCATTAATTAACAAAGGTATGGTACGTGAACAAGCTTATGACTTAGTTCAACCAAAAGCGATGGAATCTTGGGAAACTAAAACACCATTCAGAGAATTGCTTGAACAAGATTCACAAATTACTGATGTATTAAGCAAAGAAGACTTAGACAAAGCCTTCGATCCAAAACACCACTTAAATCAAGTGGATACAATTTTCGAACGTGCTGGTTTAGCTGACTAATGTTTACAATAAATTTGTATATCGCAACAATTTCTTAAGGGTCATGACTACACTTTAATGTATTAGTACGTTAAAATAGGATAAAGATGAACGCAAAGAACAGGAGTTGTTTGATATGCAAATTGAGAAGTTACGCGGTAAAGCATTAGATGAGCTGTTTGATGCGATTCTAACGCTTGAAAATAGAGAAGAGTGTTACCAGTTTTTTGATGACTTATGTACTGTAAATGAAATTCAATCGTTATCACAAAGACTTCAAGTTGCTAAAATGATTAAACAAGGTTATACGTATGCAACGATTGAAAAAGAAACAGGTGCTTCTACAGCGACAATTTCCAGAGTAAAACGCTCCTTACAATGGGGTAACGATGCTTATACTGTCGTATTAGATCGCATGAATATCGAAACAAATGACTAGTTCAAAACAGAGCCTGCACATCTTATGATGTGAGAGGTTCTGTTTTTCTTTGTTTAGACATATCCGTTTAGAATCTAAGTGGTAAAAATGATATAATCAAATGTATGTTTAAAAGAAGGGAAACGGTAAAATGTACGACATAAAAAAGTGGCAACATGTATTTAAATTAGATCCTGCAAAGACAATCAATGATGAAGATTTAGATAAAATCTGTATGTCAAATACAGATGCAATTGTGATTGGCGGAACTGATAATGTGACTGAAGACAATGTCATTCAATTGATGAGTCGTGTCCGTCGTTATCCGCTTCCACTCGTCCTTGAAATTTCCAACTTAGAAAGCATCATGCCTGGTTTTGACTTCTACTTTGTCCCGATGGTCTTAAACAGCCCGGATGTACAATACCAAAATGGCTTATTGCTAGAAGCACTTAAAGACTACGGTCATATGATGGATTTTGATGAAATCAAATTTCAAGGGTACATCATATTAAATCCTGATTCTAAAGCAGCGGTAAAAACACAAGCCAAAACAGATTTAGATGAATCAGATATTGAAGCTTACGCATTGATGACGGATAAAGTCTATCAATTTCCAATCATGTACATAGAATATAGCGGCACGTTCGGAGATATGGAAATGGTTCGTACCGCAAAACAAAATGTTGAACAAGCACATGTGTTTTATGGTGGCGGTATCCGCTCATTAAGCGATGCGCAAGTTGCGGCGAAAGAAGCAGATACGATTGTCGTCGGCAATTTAGTCTATACCGATATCAAACAAGCATTGAAAACAGTTAAAATAAAGGAGTTATCTTAAGATGAATGCGTTATTAGACAATATGAATACTGAACAAAGCGAAGCAGTCCGTACAACTGAAGGACCACTGCTGATTATGGCCGGAGCAGGCTCAGGGAAAACGCGTGTTCTAACGCATCGTATCGCGTACTTATTAGATGAAAAAGGCGTTTCTCCTTATAACGTCTTAGCAATTACTTTCACAAACAAAGCAGCACGAGAAATGAAAGAACGTGTTGAAAAATTAGTAGGAGAAGAAGCACAAGTTATTTGGATGTCAACGTTCCACTCTATGTGTGTACGTATTTTAAGAAGAGACGCAGATCGTATCGGCATTGAGCGCAACTTTACGATTTTAGATCCGACAGATCAAAAGTCAGTCATTAAAGATGTGTTGAAAACAGAAAATATCGACAGTAAACGTTATGATCCGCGTATGTTCTTATCTGCCATCAGTAATATGAAAAATGAACTTAAAACAGTTGAAGACGCTGAAATTGAAGCAACAGACTTTATGTCTGATATGGTGGCACGTGTGTATGCAGGTTATCAACGTCAGCTTTCTCGAAATGAAGCGCTCGATTTCGATGATTTGATTATGACTACAATCAATCTCTTTAAACGAGTACCAGACGTTTTAGAATACTATCAAAATAAATTCCAATATATCCACGTGGATGAGTATCAAGATACTAACAGAGCACAATATACGCTTGTGAAACTATTAGCGGATAAATTTAAAAATTTATGTGTCGTAGGTGACTCTGACCAATCCATTTATGGTTGGCGTGGTGCTGATATTCAAAACATCTTGTCATTCGAGGAAGATTATCCGAATGCGAGAACGATTTTCCTTGAACAAAACTATCGTTCAACGAAAGTCATTTTAAATGCGGCCAATGAAGTAATTAAAAATAATACAGAACGTAAGCCGAAAGGGCTATGGACTGCGAACCAAGAAGGTAAAAAAATTAATTATTACCAAGCACAAAGCGAAAGTGATGAAGCACAATATGTCGTAAAAGAAATTATGCGTCAGCAACGTGAAAACAATAAATCCTTCAATGATATTGCGATTTTATATCGTACGAATGCACAATCTCGTGTGCTTGAAGAAACATTTATGAAATCGAATATTCCATATACAATGGTCGGCGGTCACAAGTTCTATGACCGTAAAGAGATCAATGACTTATTAAGTTATTTACGTTTAATCGCAAATAGTAATGATGATATCAGTTTACAACGTATTATTAACGTACCAAAACGTGGTATCGGACCATCTTCTGTTGAAAAAATTCAAGCGTATGCCAGACAAAATGATTTAAGTATGTTTGATGCCTTAGCTGAAGCAGATTTTATCGGTTTAACCAAAAAAGTGACTAAACAAGCGATAGACTTCTATACATTGATTTCAAATTTAATCCAAGAACAAGAATTCTTAGAAGTCAGTGAAATTGTAGAAGAAGTCTTAAATAAATCAGGGTATAAAGAAATGTTGGAACGTGACCAGACTTTAGAAGCACGCAGCCGTTTAGAAAACATTGAAGAGTTTATGTCTGTTCCTATGGATTATGAGAAAAACACACCACTTGAAGAACAATCATTAATCAATTTCCTAACAGATTTATCATTAGTCGCAGATATCGATGAAGTGGATATTGAAAACGGTGTGACATTGATGACGATGCACTCTGCGAAAGGTTTGGAATTCCCGGTAGTCTTTATTATGGGTATGGAAGAATCAATCTTCCCTCATATCCGTTCTATTTTGAGCGATGATGATCACGAAATGGAAGAAGAACGCAGAATTTGTTATGTGGCGATTACACGTGCGGAAGAAGAGTTGTATTTAACACATGCGACGAGCAGAACGTTATTTGGTAAAACACAATCTAACTCAGCTTCAAGATTCTTAAAAGAAATTCCTGAAGATTTATTGAATAAGCCTGCAAGAACAGAGAGCCGTTATGCAGGAGCTGCCAGTAGTCAAAGACCTGTTAAACGCGGTCCAAGCAGACGTACAACGAAACGTTCAGAAGTGGCATCTGGAACATGGAACGTCGGTGATAAAGTGATTCACAAAGCATGGGGAGAAGGTATGGTCAGCAATGTGAATGAGAAAAACGGTACGGTTGAACTCGATATTATCTTTAAATCTCAAGGACCGAAACGTTTACTTGCGAACTTTGCGCCGATTAAAAAGAAGGAGGACTAAGGGATGAACGATTTAGCCAATAGAGTTGAAACACTGCATCGCTTATTGAATCAATATAATCATGAATATTATGTGATGGATAATCCATCTGTACCAGATAGTGAGTATGATAAATTACTCCATGAATTGATTCATATCGAAGAAGAACATCCTGAATTTAAAACAGAAGATTCTCCGACGGTACGTGTAGGCGGCGAAGCACAAGCTACTTTTAATAAAGTGCGCCATGATACACCGATGTTAAGTTTAGCTAATGCTTTCAACGAAGAAGATTTACGTCGTTTTGATGCCCGTGTACGTGAACATGCGGGAAAAGTTGAGTACATGTGCGAATTGAAAATTGATGGTTTAGCGGTATCTTTAAAATATGAAAACGGTAGATTTGTGCAAGGGTTGACGCGTGGTGACGGAACGATTGGTGAGGATATTACAGAGAACTTGCGTACAATTCGAGCGATTCCATTAAAAATTAAAAAGCCGTTAACTTTTGAGGTGCGTGGGGAAGCATTCATGCCGAAAGCTTCTTTTGAGCGTTTGAATAAAGAGAAGGAAGAAGCGGGCGAACAAGCTTTTGCGAACCCACGAAACGCAGCGGCTGGCTCATTACGTCAATTAGATTCAAAATTAGCAGCAAAACGCCGTTTAAGCATTTTCTTATACAGCGTCAATGACTTTACAAACTTTCATGCGACATCACAAAGTGAAGCTTTAGATGAATTAGATGAGTTAGGTTTTAAAACCAATCAAAACCGTAAACGTGAGTCAGATATTGAAGGCGTATTGGAATACATCAAGTATTGGACTGAAAAACGCCAAGACTTATCCTATGATATTGATGGTATTGTGATTAAGGTCAATGATCTTGAAGAGCAAGATGAGCTAGGGTATACACAAAAATCACCAAGATGGGCAATTGCCTATAAATTTCCAGCTGAAGAAGTAGTAACAACTTTACATGATATCGAGTTAAGTGTCGGACGTACGGGTGTAGTCACACCGACAGCAGTATTAGAACCTGTTCGTGTTGCTGGAACGACTGTTTCTCGTGCTTCACTGCACAATGAAGATTTAATTCATGAAAAAGATATTCGTATCGGGGACAGTGTAGTGATTAAAAAAGCAGGCGATATTATTCCGGAAGTTGTGCGCAGTTTACCTGATCGCAGACCAGAAGGAACTGAAACTTATCATATGCCGACACATTGTCCAAGTTGCGGTCATGAATTAGTTCGTTTAGATGGAGAAGTCGCATTACGTTGTATTAATCCTAAATGCCCAGCACAACTTGTCGAAGGTATGATTCACTTCGTATCACGCCAAGCGATGAATATCGATGGTTTAGGTACGAAACTGATTATGCAGTTGTATGATAATGAAATTATTAAAGATGTAGCAGATTTATATTACCTTACAAAAGATGATTTGTTGCCGTTAGAACGTATGGGTGAGAAAAAAGCAGATAATCTTTTAAATGCGATTGAAGCGTCAAAAGAAAATTCATTTGAACATTTATTATTCGGTTTAGGCATCAGACATTTAGGTGTTAAAGCCAGTCAAGTAATCGCAGAACGTTTTGACAACATGGAGCGTTTGTTTGAAGTAACGGAAGAAGAATTGCTTGAAATCCATGATATCGGAGATAAGCTAGCGACTTCATTAATTACTTATTTAAATAATGAAGATATCATTGCTTTAATTGATAAACTTCGTGCAAAAAATGTTAATATGAAGTATAAAGGTATCAGAACTTCAGAGATAGAATCTGATTCAGAATTTAATGGTCTGACTGTTGTATTAACAGGTAAACTGCACAATATGACACGTACAGAAGCATCTAAATGGTTGGAAGCACAAGGTGCAAAAACGACAAGCAGTGTGACTAAGAATACGGATTTAGTCATCGCTGGTGAAGATGCTGGATCTAAATTGACGAAAGCAGAAAAACTAGGCACAGAAATTTGGTCTGAAGCAGACTTTATCCAAAAACAAAATGAAGTTGACCAATAAACAATAGAGGAGATAGGGCATGAAGAAAACAAGTGTATTACTCATCTCTCTCTTATTGATTCTCACGGCGTGTGGCAATAAGGATGAGCAACAAAAATCAACAAAAGAACAAGAAAGTCAATCAGATTCAAGTACTGTTAAGCACATTGCGACAGATAAGAATGTTCAAGGTGATGACTATAGAACGATTCTTCCATTTAAAGAAAGTCAAGCAAGAGGTATGTTGCAGCAAACGATGGCGAATGGCTATAACGGTGATGACTTTGAAGATGGTTTATTAGAACAAAGTAAGACAGTTTTTCCAACTGACGAATACTTATACCAAGATGGTCAGTTTTTAGATAAAAAAACAATTAATGCTTATCTTGGACCTAAATACACAAAATCTGAAATCGAAAAAATGGATAAAGATGAAAAAGAAGAGAAAAATGCGAATGAAAATCTTGGTTTAAATCCATCTCGTCATGGCGAAAAGGACGAAGAAAAAATCGCAGAAAATTCACCTGCTTATCTTTCTAACATCTTAGAACAAGATTTCTACGGCAATAGTGACACCAAAGGTAAAAAAATTAAAGGCATGACTATTGGTCTTGCGATGAACAGTGAATATTATTACCAAAAAGAAAAAGACGGACCAACCTTCAGTAAGAAATTAGACCGTGCGAAAGTCGAAAAAGAAGGTAAAAAAATGGCCGATGAAATGTTGCAACGTTTACGTGAACATAAAGCATTGAAAAACATTCCAATTCACTTTGCGATTTATATTCAATCTGGAGAAAATGATATTATTCCAGGAGAATTTGTTGCAGGTGCAACGGCAGATGATGGTCAAACACGTATCAACAGTTGGAAAGATATTAATGAAAAATCAGTGTTGTTACCTTCATCAGAAGCAGCTGATTTGAATGAGAATTTAAACAATAACTTCAAACAGTTCAATGATAATTTGCAGTCATATTTCCCTAACTTTACACAAGCAGTAGGTAAAACGAAATTTGATGGCAAAAAACCGAAAAACCTTATTATTGAAGTACCGATTGATTACTATGGCAAAGCTGAATTAACTGGTATTACACAATTTATTGCACAACAAGCTGACAAATACTTCAGCAATATTGATGCCTATGAAATTCATATTAAAGATGGTAACCAAGCACGTGCTTTAATCACAAAAGGTAAAGATGATAAAAAACAAAATGTGCATATCTATAAAAGATAAATGAATAGATAAAATTATGATAAAGATGTCTTCGCATAGAAGGCATCTTTTTATATTTTTTGACAATATATTGAAGTACTACCTGGTACAGTTTAATACAAATTTTGATGGGAAAAAGTACAATAATGTATCAAAATTAGAAAAAAGTGATATATAAATGAAAATTGTAGCACTATTTCCAGAAGCCACAAAAGGGCAAACAGAAAACAACGTGTTAGATGACTATACTGCGTTAAATCTACGTCCTTTTTTAGAAGAACGTGGACATGAATTGGTCGTATTGAAAGATGGAGAAGATGATTTAGATCAACATCTTAAAGATATGGACGTTGTTATTAGCGCGCCATTTTACCCTGCATATATGACAAAAGAACGAATTGAACAAGCACCTAACTTAAAATTAGCAATCACTGCAGGTGTAGGTTCTGACCATGTGGATTTAGAAGCAGCAAGCGAACATGATATTTCAGTGGTAGAAGTCACAGACTCAAACACGGTTAGTGTAGCTGAACATATTGTGATGACAACATTAATCTTAGTTAGAAATTACGAGGAAGGTCATCGTCAATCAAAAGAGGGTGGTTGGAACTTAACACAAGTAACGAACCATGCCTTTGAACTTCAAAATAAAACGATTGGTATTTTTGGTTTAGGCAGAATTGGTCGTTTAGTTGGAGAGCGTTTAAAACCGTTTAACGTAGATATTATTCACTATAGACGTTCTAGCCAAGAAGATACAGACTTCTCAAAATATGTGAATTTTGATGAGTTAGTGCATAAAAGTGATGTGTTGATTATTACAACACCACTTACCCCTGAAACAGATGATTTATTTGATTATAATACAATCAGTCAAATGAAAGATGGCAGCTATATTGTAAACTGTGCACGCGGTAAGATAGTAAACAAAGAAGAAGTAGTTAAAATGATAGAAGAAAATCATCTTCAAGGCTATGGTGGAGATGTATGGTATCCACAACCTGCACCTTCAGACCATCCGTGGAGAACGATGCCGCGTAATGCGATGACTATTCATTATTCAGGTATGGTCGTTGAAGCACAATTACGTATTGAAAAAGGTGTTAAAGATTTATTAACACACTTCTTTGATGAAACGCCATTCCCTAAGGAAGATGTGATTGTGAATGGTGGTCAAATCACTAGCCAATCTTATGCGAAACATGATGATTCAAACAACTAAGCTATAAGCTTAGCAGATTAAGTGAAAAGGAAATGCAGCTGCTTATAACACAAATAGGGCAGGAACGAGAAGTTCCTGCCCTCAGACTGTCGACAAAGTCCTACGGACTTGTCG
>NZ_KV820941.1:0-435 GCF_001815505.1 Staphylococcus sp. HMSC072B07
CTTTTTCAAGTTCTGCTTTCAACGCTTCAAGTGCTGCATTGACTGCATCTGCTTTATCTTGAGCAATTTTAGCGTTAATTGCATCTTCTAAAGCTGATTTCGCTGCATCTACTTCTGCTTGTGAAGCATTAGGATCTGCTTGTACTGCTTTTGCATTTTCTAATGCATCTTGGACTGCTTTAGCTTCTTTATCAGTCGGATCTAAAGTTAAGCTTTCTGCGTTATTGATTGCTTTATCAAGTTCCGCTTTATCTGCTTTCGCAACTAAGCCTGCTTGCGCATCTTTCAACGCTTGTGTAGCTGCTTTGATTTGATCAACAGTTACAGATTCCGGATTATTCACAATACCTTGTGCCACAGCTATTGCATCTACCAATGGTTCAACGCTGTTAGGAGTAAAGTCAGCCTGATTGATAGCTTTCGCTTTTTCAAGTT
>NZ_KV820942.1:0-226 GCF_001815505.1 Staphylococcus sp. HMSC072B07
GATTTTAGTAATGTTTGTTCTTGTGGTGTGATTAAGTTGTCGGAAACTGCCATGTTCCATGCTGATTGGGATGCTTTATCCGCAAGTTCTGCTGCTTTCACAGCAGCTTCGGCATCATTTAACCATTGATCTTGGATGTCATTTGTACCATTCGCATTAGCGTCATTGATTTCTGGGATGTCGATACCTTGCAGTTGTGCTAATAACGCTGGTAAATTGCCTTTTA
>NZ_KV820943.1:0-241 GCF_001815505.1 Staphylococcus sp. HMSC072B07
TTTTTATAGAAACCACTATCTACAAATTCATTATAAGCATCAGCGATTTCTACATCAGTTGTAACCCCATTAGAATCGACATCTAAGTCGCCTTGACCAGTTAAAGTCGGTTCAAAGCCAACAGGCGTTGCGAAAGCAACTTTATATTTACCATTAGGCAAATCTTTAAATTCATAGTTACCGTTATCGTTCGTAGTTGTAGTTTGAGTTGAAGTATCAGGTTTTGTAAGTGTGACTTGTA
>NZ_KV820944.1:0-32923 GCF_001815505.1 Staphylococcus sp. HMSC072B07
CATTCGCTTGTGGTTCTGTTGATGTGATTGTGATTGATTTACCATCTTCACCTTTCGCACCCTGTGCTCCGGTTGCACCTGTTGCTCCTGTATCACCTTTGTCTCCCTTAGCTCCTTGGGCTCCAGTGTCACCTTTATCTCCTTTAGAAATGGTTACATGTGATCCATCACTGAAGCTAACAACAGTATTGCCTTGGCCATCTTTAGCTTCGCCAGTCACTGTTAATGGTGCCGCGTCTTTACCTGCAGCACCTGTTGCGCCAGTATCGCCTTTAGAGATTGTAGCGGTTTTACCATCGCTGAAATGCACCACTGTGTTACCGTTTGCGTCTTTTGTTTCGTTAACAACTGTTAACGGTGCAGCATCTTCTCCTTTATCGCCTTTTGCACCTTTTGGTACTACGATGGATTTACCGTCACTGAAGTTGACTTTGATATCACCGTTCGCTTGCGGTTCTGTTGATGTGATTGTGATAGATTTGCCATCTTCACCTTTCGCACCTGTTGCTCCAGTTGCACCTGTGGCACCCGTATCACCTTTTGGCCCAGATGGAATTAGTGCTTCAAATCCATCACTAAACTTAACAATGGTTCCTTCAGGAGTTATTGTATAACTATTTACTCTTAATGAATCACCTTTATCGCCTTTATCTCCCTTATCACCTTTTGGAAGAATAATAGATTTTCCATCGCTGAAAATGACTTCTTTAGTACCATCTGGTAATGTATTAATTTTGTCTATAGTTATACTAGTGCCTGGATCACCTTTTTCACCTTTATCACCTTTTGGAATAGTTACTACTCTTCCATCACTAAAAGTAATAACTGTATCCCCGTTTGGATTTTGCACTGCTGTCCTAATAAATACAGATTTTCCATCTTGACCATTTCTACCATCTAAACCATCTCTACCGTCTAATCCATCTAATCCTGGTAGACCTTGAAGACCTTTATCACCTTTGGCTCCTTTGTCCCCCTTGTCACCTTTGTCGCCTTTTTCACCTTTCGCACCATCTGGAACAAAGAATTCACCAAGTTTTTCACCAGTTGCTTTATTAGTAATTGTTACTAAAGTACCTGGTTGACCATTTTGTTCTGTTTTCAAGCTAGAATAAGCAAGTTCAGGTGTACGTCCATCTCTAGGAACGATGGTTTTACCTGGTAAACTTGTTTTACCGTTTAATGTGGCAGTCGCTGAAATAACTTCTCCCTCTTTTAACGGTACATTTAATGTTTGTGTAAACTTACCGTTGCCATCAGCAGTTGTTTGATATTGAGTCAAACCAACTGTAATAGTTACATTAGCATTTGGTGTAGTTTCACCTGTTACTTGATTTGTACCTGACAATTTAGGATCTAAAATTGGTGGTAAAACCGTTGCATTTTGATTTGCATTCGGATCGAAAACCCCTAATCCGACTATTTCATCAACAGGCGGAGTTGCAACTCGAGTACCTGTGATATTAGTACCTAATTCAATATTTTTATACATCCAAGTTGTTTGAGTCTTTTCTTCTACCCCTTTGATCCCTCTTTTGAGTGTAACTTGCTCTCCAAGCGGTACATCTTTAGTTAATACATATGTCGTACCATAAGGTATAGAAGTCTCAATTGTTTGAACTTTTTGTTTGATGTTAAAGTCGATATTACCATCTAAAACAACTTCCATATTTTTATTAAAATAGTTTTGTGTTGAATATGGGTTTGGTGTTGAGTTGTAACTGCCCCCACTTGGATACATCATAAGATAACCGTTAATACTTAAGTCGCCGTTCCAGTTTTTTACTAGCAAACTAAATTTAATTTGGCCATATCCATTTTTTGCAAATACGTCACTATTAATCGATGGTCTGCCTTCTAAAGCGTAACCCGCTGGATAACCAGGTTTAATTGTCCCAAATTTTATTTCAGCTTTGTTATTTAATGGTACCGTAGTGCCTACTACTGCCCACGTACCTATGATAGGTGCTTGATTTGCTGGTAATTGGAAACCTTCTCCAAAAGTAAAACCACCTAAATCAAATGTATGATATGGTCCAGTACCGACTGGATCTGTGAAGTATTTAACCTCAAAGTTCATTAAATTGTGTGCTCTATCTGGTTTAGCAATAAATTCATAGTGTGCATCTTTTTGACCAATATAAGTTTTACCGTAACCTGTAATGATGATTCCTCTATCTGGATCAATTGAAGCACTAGCTTTCAGCGCACCAATTGCTTCAGGTGTTGAAGCATTTTTTGGAATATCTAAGTTTGATGTCGTATCTGGATCGTTCACTGTATCATCTGTAGAATCAAGTGCTGCACGCACCGCATACACTGTATATTTAGATGTTTGTTCATTGGCATACTCAATGCCTGCACGTAGGATATCTTGGAATAAATCTTCTGCTGATACTGCATTATAATCAACATTTAACTTACTTAAGATGCCTTCTACATCTTGTGCCTTATATGTTTCAGATAATAGATTACGGACTAATCCTTCTTTATCTGATGAGTGTAAATATTGTTCTACAAATTCAACAGGTGCTTTTGCGCCATCGTTTAAGCTTGAGTAATCTACTGTACTTTCAGGAACAGTGTTTACTTGTGCTGTTTCTGTAGTTTTTACTTCATTAGATGGTGCTGTTTCTTTTGTCGTTGTGTCAGCTTTAGGCGTCGATTCAGTTTGTGAAGTTGCCTCAGCTTTTTCTACTTTTTCTGCTTGAACACTTTCTTTATTTGTAGGTGCTACTTGTGCTGTATTATCGGAAGGTTTTGCTTCTGATGTTGCAGCTGCTTGATTTGATTCGTTTGCTGGCTGTGCTGTTGAAACTTCTGGTGTTGTTTGTTGCGTTTGAGTTTCTTGGTTTACAACAGGTGCCTCAGCTGGAGCTGCTTGATCTGCTCCGTGTTCGGCAGGTTCCTCTGCTTGTTGTGCATCTGTTTCTGCTGCTTCTGCGTCACGGCTTGCGCCGAACAATAAAGTAGTTCCAAGTAAAATAGAAGCTGTACCGACTGTAAACTTACGAATTGAATATTTATTATGAATATTCGGTAAGAAGTCTAAACGCTTGTTGCCTGATTTTTTCATGATGTCCTCCGTTTAGTACTTTTGTACATAAAATAATAATGTTTCAAAATGTTTGTTTTTCTCTCACATTCGACTCATTATAGCAAAGTTTTGTACCATTTAGTATAGCAAAACTTAATTTTTAGTGAATTTGTTCGTGTTTGCACATCTAATTTCACTCAAATTTCTAATTAATCCATTTTCAGCCTCAATTTTTGACAATATTTTGTATCACAAATTAATATGTTCTTAAAATTTCTCTTTAATTCGTGTATACTATCTCGAAATAATCTATATGACTTTTCTACGCACATCTCATAGTTATTAATTTTATGTATAAGAAATATTCATCATCAGTTTCTTAAATTAGCATAAATAGAACTGAACCTTCCATTAAAAGAAAGTCCAGTTCTTTAATTTTATTGATGATCTTTTTTGTCTTGTTTATCTTCTTTCTCTTGCTTATCTTCATTTTCTTTTTCTTTAGCTTTTTCACTCTTTTCCGGTGAATAGTTCACACCTTGAGTATATTCATTTGAAGCATCCCAAAGTAAGAATTCATTGATACCGTGATCACGTAACGCTTGAATTTGATCAGAAACCGCTTCTGCATCATAACTCTTATAATTCCCTTCACCTAAATAACTTGCAGTGAAATCTTGCAGCCAAGGACGTGTTTTCGGTTTATGGTCTGCTTTCTTCAATACATCTGATTCTTTCTCTAAGTACTTGTCTACTGTGTTATAAGGTTCTAAGTCAGGATGCTCAATCCCAAAGTCACCAGGGCTCCAATGTGATGGATATATCATAGAAGAAATCACATCTACATTCTCCGCAATTTTAGGGAAACTTTGACCAATACCCGGTGCTTCTTCTACTGTCGCAGAGTAACCAAAGACGTCTGCAGAAATTTGCGCATCTAAAGGATGAATTTCTTTACGCGCTGATTTTAGGAACTGCGTAATACTATCGACACGTTGTTGTGTATTATCCATGTCATCGCCTTTATATTTACCATTAGAATACACTAAATCTTTGTCCATATTTTCAAAGCCTTCTGGGAAGCGAACATAGTCAAATTGTACTTCTCTAAATCCAGCCTTTGCTGCTGCTTTTGCGACATCAATATTATAATCTCTGACTTCTTTTTTGAATGGATTTAAGAATTTATCACCGCCATCACTTTCCCAAACTTCGCCATTCTTTTCTTTAAATGACCAATCTGGATGAGCTTCCGCTGCACGTGCATCTTTAAACGTTACAACTCTGGCAATTGGATAGACATTGTTCTTCTCTAACGTCTTCATTAATTTTTTAAGGCTGACCATTTCAGTTGTATTCTTTTGAATCAGTTTATTATCTGAATTCAAGTCCATGGTAATATTACCTGTATCGTCTTTAACATCAATCACCATAGCGTTCAAATCTGTATCGTTAATCATTTTGATTAATTCATCAAAACGTTCACCTTGAAGGGTCCCAGGTGTCACATAAATTCCTTTAACCCCTTCTTTAGGGTATTTAATTTTATTTTTATTATCGTTATGCTTCTCTGATTGTTGATGTTCTGCGGACTTGTTGTCATTCTTTGAAGTTGAATCATTATTACCGCATGCTGTAAGGATCAAAGTACTCGCTGCAGCTATAGTCAGCACGCGTTTCATCAATTTTATCGTCATCCCTTCATCATAAATCAACAGTTATAATTATTTTATACATTTCATGAACAAAAATAATAAACTATCATCACTATTCTAGCTTAACGAAATCGTTGATAGTTGGCAATGAAATTCCTGTTTCTATTTAAAATCTAGCGAAAATTGATTTCATCACGCATTTATTGATGAAACAACACACCTTTAACTCACTTGTGTATATGGGTATAGAAGAATAATACGTTATTTAGGAGAATGAGAATGCGACTAAAATTGACTACACTCACACATTTCTATTATCAATTACCAGAATATAATCTGACAGAAGTCGATGACAGTTGGTATCGTCAAACCTTACACCTTTACCTTTATTACCAGCCACCCTATGCATTTGAAACACTACTTCAATTCTTAGATCGACGGTCAATTCCAGGTGTGGAGTCTGTATGTGATGATACGTATTACCGTACAGCACTACTTCGATCTGAATCACACACATTTAAAGGTTGGATTGCGGTTACACAAGATGATGAACAAAATGCTTTAGCACTCACATTCAGTGCGAGCCATTATCCTGTGTTATCTCAAATCATTACGCGAATACGTCATCTCTTCGATTTAGATTATCCTCCACAAGCATCAAGAGAAGTATTGAAGGCTTCATGGATGGATTCTAGTACCAGAATGCCAGGAGGCTTTGATGGTTTTGAGGTCAGTGTACGTACAGTATTAGGACAACAAATTACGGTACAAGCTGCGACGACGCTAGCCGGTCGTTTAGTTCATGCCTTAGGAACTTCCTTTGTCTTAGATTTACCTGGTTTATCTGCTTTCTTCCCACCTGCAGAGACACTCATTGCGGCAGGTAAAGCTAATAGTCTAGAAGGCGGTAAAGGTATCAGCGATGTTTTAGGACCACTTGGTATTACAGGTAGACGTGCTTCAACCATTGAAGCCATTGCTCGTGCATTAGTTAATGGAGAAATTCAGCTCAAACCTTACCCAATATGGAAAGATAAACAGATAGATACAGAAATCATGACTCAAATTGAAGTTGAAATGAAACGTTTATTAGCTATCAAAGGGATCGGCCCTTGGACTGCACATGCGATCGGTATGCGTGCTTTAGGATATCCCGATGCCTTCTTAGAATCTGACATTGGGGTCATCAAAGCTATGAAAGCTTTATATCCTGATTCAGAAGAAGCCGAAACTTCAAAAGGCCGGTTAGCTCTCGCTGAAGCTTGGCGTCCAATGCGCAGTTATGCGGTTATGAATTTATGGAAATAAATGATACAAAAACGTCCTCCACTTTGAAAAATACTCAAATTGGAGGACGTTTCTTTTATGAATTAATAACCAAGCAATGCTTTAATACTAAATCCGACAATCACAGAAACTGTAATCGCAAAGAAGCCAGGTAATATAAAGCTGGTTGGTTTCGTTTGTTTCGTTTCATCTAAATCCACCGCAAATAATAATGTTGGTTGTGCTGGAATGACGAAGTTAACATTTAAAGTTTGCGCCATCGCAATAAAGTACATCGGCGGCACACCCATACTCATCAGAATCGGCAACATAATAGATGCTGTCGCTGATTGTGAAATCACCACAATCGTAACGAGTGAGACTAATATAATCACAAGCCAAGGCACTTGTTGAATCACACCGCCGATTTGTTCTGTCATAATTTTTTTATTGCCTGGGGCTGTGAAAATCGTCGCACCAAGCCAACCAGGTCCAAGTACTGCGAATAATGCCCCAATCGCAGATTGTGTAATATGACTATCCAAAATATCTCTCGTATTTAATTTAACTAAGACTAAGTTGATTGCGGCACTCATATACATAAAGAGCTGCACAATTTCAGTCGTTTCAAGTTTAACTGTTTCTCCATTGACTTTAAATGTCGGTACTAAATCTGAGAAAATACCGAACATTAAAATTAACCCAACCCCTAATAAAAAGACCAAAACACCTAATTTCACACGAGGCGAAAATTTCGTTTGTAGCGGCTGTGCTTCAATATCTTCCATAATATCTGTCGCAAATTGGCTAGGATTCATCTTACGACGTCTTCCGACTACTGTACAATAAACACTCAGTGCTAACATACTAATAATCGCTGTCGGCATAACGATAGATAGGTATTTGCCCATCGTGACACCTGTCACTGCCAATGTCGCAATAATATAAGCCGTCGCAGAAGCTGCTGGACTACATAATAATGCTAAGTTAGCCGTTAACACAGATGCTGTTAATGGACGTTTCGGTTGAATCCCTGCACGTGTCGCAGTTTTAGCGATAATCGGTTCTAGTGATAAGGCAATATTTGTTGTCCCGATACCGAAGACAAAAATAAAGACAATCATGGGTGCGATAAAGATGATAGATTTCGGATAGCGCTCAATCACTTTAGAAGCAAGGTAAACTAAGTAATCAATACCACCTGTAGCTTGTAAGGTTCCACCCGCAATCCCAATGGACAAAATAATCAATACCGCTGTAACAGGTGCTGAACCTGGCGGCAGACCAAAGATAAAAATCATGATCAGCTGTGCCACAATTGCGAAGATACCGCAACCCAGTGCACCTGCCAGCCGTAACCCCATCAGTATGGCCAGAATCATGATAATAATTTCTGTGATAAATAGAAACATTTTAACTCCTCACTTTAGTATCTCTATATTGTGAAAAAGATAACATAGTCCAGTTTATCACGATTGCGTCACAATTTGGTAAGTCAAAATTACTAAAATATGAAAGTTTAGTGAATACAATTTTCTAAAATAACAACTTATAAATATGTATGAAAAAAAGCCCTGGCACGTAGCCAAGGCTTTAAATATTGAATACTATGCTCTATCCCAATAACGTACTTGATCAAATGCTTTCACAATTGTTTGTGGATCATCTGATACAAAGATACCAGGCGCATCTAATTTCACTTTACCATCTTGTAAGTCTTTAGAAGCCGCTTCATTAAAGATAATTGGTTTCTTATGCTTATAAGATAACGCCGCAAACTCTTCAGCATCTGGAATTAAACCATTGCCATCTGACAAGATGACTAAGCTGTCGAATAATGTCGCATGCGCTGTATCATACGTTTCATTGATTGAGATATCATCAGATAAGTCTTTTTGTTGCTTGCCGACAAACGCATAGTTTAAACCATGCTCTGCGAATGTTTTCGCATAATTTTTCAATGTTTCTGCGTCAATATCACCGTTCACTAATACTGCCACTGAGTGACCTGGTAATGGACGGTCATATTTTTCCATAGTCAATTGACTGTCTTTCTTATCTGATTTTACTTCTTCATTTTCTTCTGGTACTTGTACACCCACATTGTCTGCGACACGTTCAGCTAATTCACGATCAATTTTATTTAATTGATTCACTGCACGTTGACGCACATCCATGCTTTTACATTTACCGATTTCAAATGAGAAGCCATCCACTGTATGGTCAAATTCAGGTTTTGTTAAACTGTTCAGATATAGTTTCGCTTGTGAATAGTAATCTTTGAAACTGTCACTGCGTTTACGGATTTTGTGTCCTTCTACTTTTTCAGGATAGTGTACATAACCGCCTTCTGCTTTTGAACTTGTGAATGGGCAATTGCCTTCTAAAGCATTCTTATGATAAGACGTTTGACCTTCATGAATGTTCATTTGATGCATCGCATCACGTTGGTTGTTACGTACTTTATTCACAGGACGGTTGATTGGAATTTGGTTGAAGTTTGGTCCGCCTAAACGTGAGATTTGTGTATCTGTGTAAGAGAATAGACGTCCTTGTAGTAATGGGTCATTTGAGAAATCGATACCTGGTACGACATGACCTGGGTGGAATGCGACTTGTTCGATTTCATCAAAGACATTATCTACGTTTCGGTTCAATGTCATTTTACCAACGACTTTAACTGGCACTTCATCTTCTGGCCAAATTTTTGTCGGATCTAATAAGTCGAAATCAAAGTCGAATTCTTGGTCTTCTCTTAAGATTTGTAAACCAAGTTCCCAAGCTGGATAGTCACCTTTTTCAATTGATTCATGTAAATCTTTACGGTGGAAATCGATATCTTTACCTTGTAAGATTTGCGCTTCATCCCATACAAGAGATTCTAATCCGTGAACTGGTCTCCAATGGAATTTCACGAAGAATGCTTCACCTTGTGCATTGACTAAACGGTACGTATGTACACCGAAGCCTTCAATTTGTCTAATATTCTTAGGAATACCACGGTCACTCATTGCCCATACTGCAGTATGTGAAGTTTCTGGATTTTCTGCGAAGAAGTCCCAGAATGTATCGTGTGCTGTACCACCTTGTGGTGTTTCTGTATCGGGTTCAGGTTTAACTGCATGAATTAAATCCGGGAATTTGATTGCGTCTTGAATAAAGAATACAGGAATATCGTTACCGACTAAGTCAAAGATACCTTCATCTGTATAGAATTTCGTCGCAAAGCCACGTACGTCTCTGACTGTATCTGGTGAACCTTTTGAACCTTGTACCGTTGAAATACGTACAAAGACAGGTGTCACTTTGTCAGGGTTTGTGAGGAAGTCTGCTGAAGTATACTCAGATAAATCTTCATAAACTTGGAATTCACCATGTGCACCAAAACCACGTGCGTGAACAACACGTTCAGGAATTCGTTCATGGTCAAAATGCATAATTTTCTCACGGAAATGGAAATCTTCTAATAAACTCGGTCCTCTTTCACCTGCTGTGAGTGTTAATTCATCTTCACTGACTTTTGTTCCATTATTCGTCGTCATCGGCTCGCCTTCATGACTTTTTCTGAATTGGTCTAATTGTTCTTGCTTTTTGTTTTTAGCCACACAAATAACCTCCTATATATTAAGTCCTAATTATGAGTTTCCCGTTTCATTTTAAACAAAACACTTTTTGTTTTTGAAGATAATTTTAATACAAAGTTTATAAAAATTTACAATCAAACAGTTCTGTTCATCTTGGGTTGTTTTCAGTAAAATGATACTATGCATAATTAATAGAAAAGGTGGAAGCTATGTCACTCCCAACTCATTTACGTATTGAAGGTTCGCTTTCAGAAATTATAGAAGTATTAATGAAGTATGAAGATGCTTCAACGTTATCTCATGATAACTTATTTAAAACCAAAAATGTTGAAGCGATGTTATATCAACTATTTGTTAAACATATGAGTCAAAAAGAACGTCAAATCATAGAACGCTCAATAAAAACGTCTGAATATATGACTTTTATTGAGGAAAAAGATGCGCAACATATGCAGCTTTTAGCACAAACACATTATTTATTGCCAATACAAAAAAACTTAAATTATATCGATAATGAATTTCTGAACAACTACAATTACTATATTTTAAATGGTTCTCCAACAAAATTCCCTGAGTTAGCACAAACAGCCAAAGATCAAAATAGTATTAAATACTGGGTGGAATCTGGCAGACGTGCAAAAGATAATATGACACTCTCAGAATTCTTAGATGTAAACTTTACAGTTAATCAATTAAAAGAGATTTGTCGTACTCATAAAATCAAAGGATTTTCTAAAGGACCGAAAAAGCATATCATTCATTTAGTAGAACAAGCGTTTTTTGAGTCGCCTGACAATTTTATTGTCGGGTATTCAAAAGAAGCTTATCAGCTGCTTGCTTATTTCATATTAGAAAATCGTAATAGTATTCCAAAAAGCATAGCCGAAGACTTAAATACTGATTTCTGGCTGATTGATACTGATCGCTTAAATACAATTTACTTTATCCCTGCAAATACAATGAAACAAATCAAGGATTTCTTTAACACACATAAGATGAATCCTTTAGATTATGTTCGTCCTGAAGACCAAGTGTTATACCAAGATTCAACAAAGGGAACTGTAAAAGAAACAACTGAAGTGGATACATCACATTATACTGCCACAGATGAAGACGAAGCGATAAATTTAGAAGCAAAGCTAGAGCGATTACTTGCTCAAGAAGAACAGCTTTCACCTGAATTTGAATTTTTCGCGGTGTTATTAAACCTTTATGGCGTTGTGCCTTACCAATTTGCGACCACTTTATTCAACCGCTTCTTCAACGAAGCTAAAAGTGAAACAGAAATCAAAACAATGGCAGCAGATCATTTAAAAGATATTTTAGTCAGTGACAACGATTACTATATCCATCCTTTAATTGAAGAAGAATATCCAGATATCCTTGCACACTTTGAAGATATCAGTTATTTCGTTCCGACTAGCTATGAAGCACTGTTAACAGCTGGAGAACTTGATACATTAAACACAAATAAAAATATTCGTAACGCTCTCAAGTTCTTTTTAAAGCTTTTTAAAGATGATGACATGAAAGAATTTTTAATGGACATTATCGTTCTGCAACCGTTAAAAAAACACACAGACATAACACAACTGGATCATATTATAGAGGAACTAGCACTAGAACCTGAAGTTCGCAGATTCAACAATTTAGAAGTCAAACGTCATTTGAAAAAGCTTGCATATTATTTACCGCTATGGAAGTTACGTGGTCATAGCCAAGCAGAACTCGATGCTACTGCACGATAGAACTCTTTAACACAAACTCATATTAAAACAAAAAAAGGAAGTCACTTCATGACGCTGACCACGAAAGACTTCCTTCTTTAATTTGAAAGGTATAAATATAGAGGGTGAATGAATTTTAGAATACTAACTTATGACTTTACTTGTGCTTTCTTATAATAATAAATTGGAATTCCTGCTAAGGTCACGACAATCCCGATGATTGCCAGTACAGGTTGTGTAATTAATGTGTTAATTAATACGAATATACCTGCCGCTAAGGCAATGATTGGAATCACTGGGTACAACGGCACACGGTAAGGTCGTTGTAATTCAGGTTCTCGTTTGCGTAAAAGTATGACCGCTAGGAAAGCCATACAATAGAATGTCCAAATAACGAAAATCAACATGTTCGTAATCGTATCAAACGCACCTAACAACATCATTATTGTAGCGATAACCAATTGAATGACACCGCCTAACCAAGGTGTATCTGATGGCGTTAAGCTTAAGAATGCGCGTTTAAATGGTAATTGATCGATTTGTGCCATCGCATAAGGAATCCTCATGCCTGTCATCGTATAACCGTTCATGGTACCGTACACAGAAATCAAAATACCGATAGTGATAATCTTGCCGCCGCTTGCGCCGAATAGAATAGATGAAGCATCACTTGCGGCATTTAAGTTACCTACGATATGTTCAATCGGCAAGGTCATTAAGAACGTTGCGTTGATTAATAAATACACAACCATAATCAAGCCAATACCTAAAGCAATTGCGCCAGGTAAATCTTTCTTAGGATTTTTCATTTCCCCGGCAATATTACCGACATGAATCCATCCGTCGTATGCGAACATTGTCGCAAGCAAGCCGCTTCCAATCGCTTCAAACCAACCAGAACTTGTACCATTCACCACTGGGAATAAAGAGAATGATACTTCGCTGCTTTGGAAGAAGCCGAATAATACAATCATCGCAATTGGGATTAATTTAATTACCAACGTAATAGATTGGAGTAATCCGCCTGCCTTTGATCCTAATAAGTTGATTAACAACAATGTTAACGCACTCATAACAGCGATAGGCACTAAATAAATAATGTTAAGATGAAACAAGTTGATAATTTGCGTACCGAATATAATCGCCAGTGCGGCTACGTTTGCGGGAAAATAGATGAACCCTTGTGCCCATCCAGATAAGAATCCCCAGAAGTTGCCATACGTATATTCGATATATTTTGTCAGACCACCTGTTTCAGGAATGGCAGCTGCTAACTCAGCACCTGTTAAACCTGCACAAATGGTAATGAGACCTCCAAGGAACCAAACTAACATTGCCATACTCGTTGAGCCGGTCACTTCAGTGACACTGGAAACTTTGAAGAAGACGCCAGCACCGATTACCGAACCCATAACGAGAGAAAGTGCAGCAAAGAAACCTATATTTTTCTTTAAGGCTTTATCACTACTCATCAGGTTTACCTCCGTTCTGTCTTATTTCGGTTAACCTACTACACCTTCACTAGTATCGGCAGGTTCGAGTAATGTATCAATAATATGTGACACGCGTGTTAAATCGACGTTTCCACCAGACACGAGTGCGACTGTTGTTTTGTTTTTCAACCATTTCGGGTCAATTTTACCGCTTAGAATTGCTGCTGTCGGTAACGCACCGGCTCCTTCTGTGATAATTTTTGCGCGTTGCATTAAGTGACGCATCGCATTCGAAATTTCATCTTCAGTCACTAAGATAAATTCATCAACTAATTTATCTGCGACTTCATACGTTTTTTCACCTGGAATTGCGACTTCTGTACCGTCCGCAATGGTATGTGCAGTAAATTGTGACGTAATCTTACCTTGTTTCACAGATTCTGCCATACCATGCACATTCTCTGCTTGTACGCCAATGACATGGATAGACGGGTTGAATGATTTTAATGCGGTCGCAACACCTGAAATCAAACCGCCACCACCAACAGGTACAATCACCGTGTTGACGTTCCAAATACTGTCTAAAATTTCAAGTCCGATTGTGCCTTGTCCAGCCATTACTTCATTGTCATCGTAAGGATGAACAATCGTTTTGCCCGTTTCTTTCGCAAGCTGTTCCATATAGAGGCGAGAATCATTGAATGTCTCTCCTTTCAATATGACTTCTGCACCATAACCTCTGGTAGCTTCTTGTTTAGCAATAGGTGCTTCTTCTGGCATAATCACAGTCGCTTTGATACCTAATAACTTACCGGTCAGCGCAAGTCCTTGTGCATGGTTCCCAGCTGATGCGGTAATGATACCTTTTTCTTTTTGTTCTTCTGTCAGATGTAAAATTTTATTCAAGGCACCACGATATTTGAATGAACCCGTGAACTGCATGTTTTCTAATTTCAAATAAACATCTCCGCCAGTGATATCATTACTTAAGAACATGGATTGGATTAGCGGTGTTTTACGCACGTAATCACGAATCATCATTTTCGCTTCTTTAATGTCTTGAATATTACAATATTTCTCCGTTTGCATTACTGTACTGTTTACTGTCATTTCGCTCTCTCCATTTCTCTTTATATAGGGTAATTATTTCGCTTAATTCATTAACTTGTTTAACTCCTCGTAGGATAAGTCATGAGATTGTGCAAGTCCTTCATTCGTCACATGACCTTTATATATATTGACACCTGTCGCAAGTACAGGATTATCTTTAATCGCTTGTTCGATGCCTTTATTGCTGATTTCTTGTAAGTATTCGATATTACCTAAAGCAAGTGCCATAGTAGAAGTACGTGGTACAGCACCGGGTTGGTTTGGTACTGCGTAGAAGACAACACCGTCTTCAACATAAACTGGATTGTCAATCGTAGTTGGACGGATACCTTCAACTGTACCGCCTTGGTCAATCGCAATATCTACAACGACTGAACCTTCTTTCATAGATTGAATCATGTCACGTGTAACGAGTTTTGGTGGTTTAGAACCGGGGATAAGAATTGTTGAAATAAAGACATCCGCTGTCTTAATTTCTTTTGCGAGGTTTTCTTCATTAGATTTAATAACTGTAACGTCTTGACCTTTGAAGTGATCTTTAAGCCATGAGATACGGTCATCATTTAATTCGATAATTGAAACTGATGCTTGTAAGCCTAGGCCAATTGTAGCCGCATTGACCGCAGCTGATCCGCCGCCGAAGATAACGACTTTACCAGAAGGAATACCGTCAATCGCATCAATTCCTGAAATCAATATACCTTCACCTTGATGTTGCTTTTCTAAATAATATGCGCCCATCAACATAGAACGTCGTCCTGCGATGGCACTCATCGGCGCAAGTAAAGGTGCTTGTCCATCTTTCACAATCGTTTCGCCGCCGATTGCGGTAACACCCGCTTCTTGCATTGCCTCTACGGTTTCTTTAGATGATGCTAAATGTTGGAAGCCCCAGATGACTTGTCCTGGTTTGAAGAATTGGAATTCTTTCGCATCCGGCTCTTTCACTTTGACAATCAAATCCGCTTGCCATGCTTCTTCATGATTCACAATAAAGCCGCCTGCTTTCTCATATTGTGCGTCATCAAATCCAGAGCCTGTACCTGCATTATGTTCAACAAGGACACGGTGCCCATCTAATACAAGTTTCTTCACATTTTCTGGGGTGCAAGCCACACGTCCTTCACCTGGTTTAAGTTCTTTAATGATACCGATTTCCATGTTCATCTCTCCTTGTGAATATTTTCACATTTAATTTAACACTTATATACAATAAAGGCAAACTAATTATTAGACGTTTTATAAATAATTCTATTTTTAAACATAATCAGAATATTTTAGTAATTTATCATCCTTTTATAGTAAACGCTTACATACCATTTGTGACAAACATAATCTATAATGTTAAACCTAAAATGTCACAATTTGTATAATCACTTTTATATCGTAAAATAATTCTATTATTTTAAAATTTACTATGAGGGAAGCATGAAGTGAGTGTTAATGCAGGCATAAAAAAACCCTGGCTTTCGCCAAGGTAATTTATATACTCAAACTAATTTCTTTAAAAAATTGATTCATATCGATACATTCAATATTCAAGTCATCACATATATCTGGAATTTTTGGTGCTTTACTAGGTTGAGAAGTGGATAAGTTAACATTTCTATTTTCGTTAGTCATTATAGTATAGCCTTCTCTTTTAGCGATTGCGATTAACCAAGGGTCGGCAATACTTACATCTCTCCACCCTTTTCCATTCCAGAAATTGCGTCATTTTTATAAAAGTCACTCTCTTGTATATGCGTTAAAATGAATTGCCACTCGTCAAAGTAATCACTATGATTAAAAGTTTCACAACTATAATTGTTAGTTAGCCACTTTTTAAACCAAGGATCTTGATAGTTTTCTTTTAAAACAATATTAGGAATAATCACTTGTTTATTTAGGATTGAAGGTGAATTTTTCCAAAATCTTGGAAAATAACCATACTTATAATAGCGGTCATAAAAGTTAATATAAATATTGGAGTCAAGAATATATTTTTTTATTTAGCACTAATAAACCTGCTGGAACGTGAATTGTTTTTGCAATTGTAACGAGTTGGTTAAAAGTTGGTTGTACCTCTCCGCGCATGATGTTTTCTATCTTTTCAACTTTCTTTTGAATTGCAGAGAGAGGGACGCTAGATTCATTGATATAGGCGTTCAAAACTTTTGTATTTATTGAAACACGTTTAACCATAAGCGTTGCCTCCTCTATTAGATTTAATTATTTATATCACGTCTTTTTTAAATGAAGTTAACGTTTAGTGTGCAAAAATCACACCTCAATCACTTAGTTCACTATCCTTAACATCTGTAATAAACATATGTCCAGGCGCATGTGTAATGATCAATTCAGGCTTAGCGTCTAAAGCTACAGATTGCGGTGTCACACCACATCCCCAAAAGACCGGGACTTCATTTTCTTTTATGTGTACCGGCTCCCCAAAGTCTGTTTGATTTAAATCTTTGATACCGATTGCTGAAGGGTCTCCGATATGGATAGGCGTGCCGTGAACATTTTTAAAGTGTGTCGTAATCTCAGTCGCACGAATCGCATCTTTCATAGTCATCGGACGCATACTTACAGTTATATTGCCGTCAAAACGACCCGCAGGTTCAGCAGGTATATTTGTAATATACATCGGTACGTTATGTCCTTCTTCTAGATGACGTAATGGAATACCCGCTTCTAACAACGCATGTTCAAACGTAAAACTACATCCAATTAAAAAGCTAACCATATCGTCATTAAATCGATGCTTGATATCAGACGGTGTTTCTATTAATTCACCGTTTTCATATACACGATAAGCTCCGACTTCTGTCGTAATATCCGCATTTTTACCATACTTTGAAAAGTTAACTTCCCCTACTTCAGATACATCTAATAGCGGACACGTTTTTGGATTTTTAAAACAGAATTTCAAGAAATCATAAGCATATTTTGAAGGTAGAATAACCACATTCGCTTGAATGTACCCCTTAGCCATTCCACTTGTATGCCCCGTTACTTCTTTATTACGAATCATTTGTCTTAATGCTTCTGGTTCCACATTTTGTAAATTTGCCATGTATAAACATCCCCTTTGTTTAAAAAATGGTATTTCTACTAGTTTATCAAAAATACTTAAACATGTGTTAAAGAACATTCAATTGTACACCTATTACCCACACTATCATGACCATGTTTTTCAGCTACTTTAAAAGAAATATCAGAATAGAAAAAATCAGCACTTCCATAGCGGAGATGCTGATTTTTATTTAGTGACTTTGTATTATGCAGTTGTATTTGATTCTTGAGTGTTAGGATGTTTCACTTTCTTTTGGCTTTTTAATAAGAACACACTTAAGAATGCGATAACCGCAATAATTACTGTGAACCAGAATGCTGCGTGATAACCGTTCAACATCGCATCTTGTGCAATTTGCGCTTGCATCACTTCTGGTTTAAGTCCTTGATAATCTGCCATATCTGGTTTAAAGATTTTCGCGAAGTGACTCATAATTGTAAAGAGAATCGCTGTACCGATAGAAGCTGAAATTTGTTGCATAGTGTTCGTCATAGAAGAACCATGCGCATTCATTTTCTGCGGTAATTCGTTCATCGTATGTGTCATTAATGGCATTAAACCTAACGCAATACCGATCATACGAATCGCATATACTGTTGTTAACATTACTAACGATGTTTTAGCATCCATAAAGACGAAATAAGTTGTCGTCACAACCACGATACCCATACCGATAAAGGCTAAAATTTTAGCGCCGAATTTCTCATAAAGGATACCTGATACTACAGACATAATCCCCATCACAATCGCACCTGGTAATAATGCTAAGCCAGATTCTAAAGCAGGTTTGCCCATAATATTTTGAATAAAGATCGGTAATACCGTTTCAGAACCAATCATCGCAATCATTGTAAAGGCCATAATAACAATGCCGACCGCAAATTGACCTTGTTTAAACACTCTGAAATCCAGCAATGGTGTTTCTAAACGTAATTGTCTGATGATAAAGAGTACCACTAACACAATGCCGCCAATAATCGTTGTTAGAACAACCGGGTCATCCCAACCGTCACGTGCGATAGAACTTGTACCATATAATAATCCGCCAAACCCTACAACAGATAAGGCAATAGATAAAATATCAATTGGTACTTTACTTGTCGTACCTACGTTCTTAATAAGTTTCAAACTCATTAGGAATGTGATTGCCGCAATCGGTGTTACTACGTGGAATAATGAACGCCAGTGTGAATACTCAACTATATATCCTGATAACGTTGGACCAATGGCCGGTGCTAAGCCAATCACTAAACCGAAAATCCCCATATATTTACCACGTTCTTGAGGTTCAAAGACATCTAAAATCGTTGTCATCATTAACGGCATCATAATACCTGAACCTAGTGCTTGTATAATACGCGCAATTAATAATACAGTGAAGTTCGGACTAAAGCCCGCAACCAGTGTACCTGCTAAAAAGATTAAAATGGATGTCAGGAACACTTGTCGTGTACTAAAGCGCTGAATTACCATCGCTGACAATGGAATCACAATACCGTTTGTCAGTAAGAATCCTGTTGTCAGCCACTGAACTTGTGTATATTCAATATTAAAATCTTTCATAATACTTGGTAACGCTGTCGCAAGTAAGGTTTCATTCAAAATTCCAAAGAACCCGCCAAGCAACATTGTAAAAATCATCCATAATTTGGTTTTGAGTGTCATACTTCATCTCCTCTTCCTTTTCTTCCTCTATTTTCTCAACCTATGTTTATAACGCACTAAATCATACCACACTAAAGTTGAATTACATTTAATTGTTGTTTAAATGTGCGTAAAAACACAGCGCTTAAATGAACTGTTTACTTATACTTGATGAATGTCGCATTGAAAATTATCCCACACCAAAACCAGCTATTCTATCTACATCATGGGTGTTTTGTAGCTTAACTCGACATCAACAACTAATTATAGACATTAAAAAAAGCTCTCACGCATCAAAGTGAGAGCTTGAACAACATTTATACAGATACTTTTTGATTTGTATCGACTAATTTTAATTTATAATCATAAATCGACTGTAAGTTGCCGTTCGGATTTTTAAGGATTAAATGATCTTGCGTAATTTCTGTCGGACTTTCGACACCGACAGCCGCTGCTAAGTTGAATAATCCTTCATGTAAACTTGTGATGTAGTTTGTGACACGATAGTTCTTTTCGTTCACAAACAAACCACGTTCTAATTTAGGGTTTGTCGTCGCCACACCGACTGGACATGTGTTCAAGTGGCATTGTTGACTCATAATACAGCCGACACTGATCATCATACCACGTGCGACATTGACTAAGTCTGCACCGAGACCGAGCGCAATCGCAATTTTATCAGGTGTCACCAATTTACCTGATGCGAAGATTTTCATTTTATCGCGAATACCATACTTCTCTAACATGCCTGTCACAATCGGTAAGGCTGTGAATAATGGTAAGCCGACGCTATCTTGTAATTCTTGATACGTCGCACCTGTACCCCCTTCACCACCATCAATTGTGATGAAGCTTGGATATTGTTGACGTTGTTTCATCGTTCTGACTAAGGCTTCAATTTCGTCGACATGACTCACCACAATTTTGAAGCCTACTGGTTTTTGTGCCGCTTCTTTCAAATCCATAATCCAATCTAATAAATCATCGTAATTATGAATGAATTCAAAGCGATTCGGTGAATTAATCGTTTTACCAGGTTCAACACTTCTGATTTTCGCAATTTCTTCTGTTACCTTAGCGCCTTCCATATGACCGCCACGTGTTTTAGCCCCTTGTGCTAACTTCACTTCAAAGGCTTTCACTTGGTCGATAGCTGCCTTTTGTTTAAACTTCTCTAAGTCAAACTCACCATTGGCTTTACGTACACCGAATAAACCAGGTCCGATTTGGAAGATAATATCGCCGCCGCCTTTACGATGGTGGTCAGATAAGCCGCCTTCACCGGTATTCATCCAAGTACCTGCACGTCCTAATCCCATAGATAATGCGGTAATCGCATTTTTACCTAGTGCACCGTAACTCATACCAGATTGTCCGACTAAACGTTTCACTTTATATGGATATTTTAAATCTTCTCCTAAAACAATCGCATCCTCATCCGACAGATAATAAGGGTCAACCTTTTCAGGGTCTCGATGTTCTTCTCGATCAAATAAGCGTTCGTTATCAACCTTATAGACAAACGTTGAAATTAAAGTCGATTGATCAATACGCATTTCCGTTGCTTGTTTTGGAAACATCGTGTTTTGAATAAAGAAGCCTGTTTCATAATCTGTCTGCGTTCCGAAGCTCGTCATACGTGATTTGTATTTACCAGCTTTCACGATGTCTGTATATTGACTACGTGAAAATGGTTTCCCTTTCGTGTCCTCTGAGAATAAATATTGACGCAACTCTGGTCCGATCTTTTCGAAGAAATAACGTACACGCGCCAACACAGGATAGTTACGCAACACACTGTGTTGTTGTTGCCGTTTATCTCTAAATAACAATACTAATCCAGTCACCAACAGTCCTATTACGACAAGCGCAATTAAGATGTTGATAATGAATTGAAGAATCGTAAGCAATAACATTATAGTTCCCCTCTCTCTATTTCTCTGCTTATCATGTATTACTTCAATTCCCAGCAGCCCACTCTGCTGAAATTGCACTAAATTTTAAATGTAATCCCATTGTATACCAAATTCCGTCGTGTTTCATCAGTCATTTAGAAAACGTTTACATTTTTGATGCAATATTGCTGAAAGGATGAGAAAAGCCGTTAATATTCTATCATTTTGCTTCAATTTTCGCATTCATAAGTCACCTTGTATATACTGAAGATGTTGGCTATTATCTTTACCTTAAGTAGAAAAAGGGAATAAAACAATATAAATGTAAATAAGAGAGAGAAAGGCGGATTTACTTATGACAGAATTGAATAAGAAAGTGGCAGTCATTACAGGCGCAAGCAGCGGTATCGGGAAAGGCATTGCCTTAAAGCTTTCAAATGAAGGCGCAACTGTAGTGCTTGTTGCTCGTGATGAAAAGAAACTAGACCAAGTTTCAACTGAATTACGTAAAGCAGGCGCAAAAAACTATGAAATTATCAGCGCTGATGTCACAAACCGTGAAGATATTGATCGTGCAGTACAACAAGCTGTAGAAGAATTCGGGAAAGTCGATATCTTAGTCAACAGCGCAGGTCAAATGAAATCGTCTGCGATTACAGAAGGTGAAGTACAAGCTTGGGACGATATGATTGATGTAAACCTTAAAGGTACATTATACGCAATCAATGCGGTCATGCCGCACTTCCAACAACAGCAAAGCGGTCATATCGTTAACATCGCTTCAATTTCGGGCTTTGAAGTGACAAAATCAAGCGCGTTATACAGCGCCACAAAAGCAGCTGTCCATGCGATTACACAAGGTTTAGAAAAAGAACTCGCAAAAACAGGCATTCGTTCTACCAGCATTTCACCAGGTATGGTCGACACAGCTATGACTAGTGATACAGATTGGGGTTCACGTAAAATGTTAGAACCTAAAGATATCGCAAATGCGGTAGTCTATGCGTTAACACAACCTAGTCATGTCAATGTGAATGAAATTACAGTACGCCCTGTTTAATATACAACTAAACAGCTTTAAACAATGAAAGTCAGGCAACACGCCTGACTTTTTACATATATAAACATATAAGTTGGATCTGTATTCAACGCATACCTTTACTTTAAATTTCTGGTTTGAACAAGATAAAATAAATACTAAATAAGACCAGATATACACCCATGAAAATACCGACACGTTTTAACAAGTATAAACCTGTATTAGAACGGTTTTTAATGAAGCGATTCGAAATCATGTTTGTGACGATAAAGCTGATAAAAATAATAATGACATAAATCAAAGCTGTCGTATCCATTGCGGTACTCCTTCACATTGTTATTTAGTTTAATGTATCACAACTTGGTGTTGAATCCTATGTAGAATTTCTATAATTAAAGATCAATCCATTTAATCTTTAAAATATTCGTTTTAAGGGAAAGATTGGTATAGAATAGATATAATACAATCTTACAATGCACGGGGTGACGCACATGAATTACTTGGAAGAGCAAAAACATAAATATATCGAATTAGCCGAAGCCATCGAATTCCATAATGCTGATTATAAAATAGATGATGTAGAGAAAATGTCTGTTCAAGAAATCTGTACGGATTATGGAAAGTATACGACGTTAAAAGAAAGACAAGTCTTAGAATCTATCTTGAAGTATCATCCTGAAGTCACAATCATTTCAGAAGACAAAGCCGATGAATTAAAAATATTAAGAAGAACAGATTTCGTTTATGAAATTGAGAAAAACTCTTATTTTGTAGAAACTGAGTTTTTAAACAACTTCAATAGCCACGTACTCAACCATAAATATGACTCTATCCCACCATTAGATGATGATGAAGAAGAAGCCATTCATGAAATGCGTGAAATAACACAAGCACGTAGAGATTATGAAGATTTCCAACTTGCTGACTTACTAGAGAGATACAATACTGAAGAATTAAAACAAATTTGTCGTGAATTTAAAATTACCGGCTTTTCTAAAGGAAGCAAAAGTGACATCGTTGATTTAATTCAAGATAAATTTACAAACAAAACTTCATTAATGTTCAAACGTCTCACGCAAAAAGAATTGAATTTAATTGCGTACTTCATCGCTGAAGAAAGCAACGTTATTCCTTACACGCATCTTGATGCCTTAAGTGTGAAAACTTTCTTCATTCAAGTGCAAGATGACTATGAAATACTTTATATGCCAATGGATATCTTTGAAGATTTAGAAGATTACTTCGAAGAGAATGATTTGAATCCATTAGACTTCCTTGATGAAGCAGATCGTGAGTTATTAGAAGAAATTGAAAAGTATCAAAAATTGAATAGCCTGCCGATTAATGAAGATGAAGATATCGATACTGCGATTTCTGCGTTTGTGGAAGCGGGCAAAGATGAAGACATGCGTGAAATGTTTAAAGAAATGTTCGACTTAAATCAAGATAGTGACGATGCGAAAGTTATGAATGCGATTATAGATGGTAAAGTCACATCTCAAGAAGAGTTAGATCAGTTCTTAGAAGAACTGCACAGTAAACCTCAAACAAAAACACAAGAACAAAATCATAAATCTTCTGGTAATGTCATTGATTTCAATCAATACCGAAGATAAAGCGATATAAGATAACACAATCATAAATACCTTATAAAGCCAATACTGAAAAGTACAAGCTTTATAGGGTATTTTTCAACTCAAACCTTAAACTTTATTCAACCTTTTACTTTATAATTTCAATTGGATAACGCATTATATCGTGATACACTGTCAGTGAAGTAAGTAGAATTACACTTACATTCAAAGCGCGACACAAAAAATAAAAGGAGCTTAACTATGACAGTCATCAAACAAATTAAAGAAGATATTGAAAAATTATTTGAAGCTGAAAGCGGCTATAAAATCTCAAAAGCTTCAGGTGTTCCTTATCAAACTGTTCAAGATTTAAGAAATAAGAAAACAAAGCTCGAAGATGCGAAATTCAAAACAATTATTAAACTTTATGACTATGCATCAAATAAACAAAGTGAAGCATAATATTAACGATAAAAGAACTTGATTCAACACATGAAAGCTGTCGAATCAAGTTCTTTTTCAATATATTAAACTTCGTCGCCATGTTCATCATATTTTGTCACATCACCGTCTGAATCAATGATATATGAACCGACTAAATTACCTTGTTTGTCTAAAATTGAGAAGCCCCAACCCCCATCATCACGACGTTCTGGTTCTTTGAAAGTATAACGGCTTGTATCTAATTGATGACCTTCATATTCTTCAACCTTATCAATCACATTTTCACGTGTCACCGTTTCTTCTGACTCTTCATCATCCTCATCAATTCCAGGTGGTGTCGCACCAATATAACTTTCAACTAGACGCACCGCTTCTTCATTCCCATCATACAACGGTACCACTTCTCCGCTATTCATAATACGTTGAGATTCCTCGCGACTATAATCTTCTTCTTGCCAACGATGATCTTGGAAATGACTCGGTACAGGATAAATCGTAATCGTACCATCTCCGTTATTTTTATAAACAACATATCCCGCGGCAGTAGGTGTACCTAACAAACTTTGAACACCTTGTTCATATCTAATCGACCCTGGTCCATACATAATCTTTCCTGACAAATCATCATGACTAATAGAGATATCTGCCGGATTTGCGCTTCGATAGCTTGGTAATGCGGCTAACCATACACGCGCAAGATATTCATCACTATTAGGATTCAAGTGACTAAATGCATTGTGTTTAGATTCAGATGCTTTTGAACCTAAGTGTTTCTCGTTGTTTTCTTCGCTTTTTTGATGATCTTCATATGTAGATTGTTCTTCTGATTGATGTTCTGTCTTTTCTTGGTCAGATGATGTTTGTTTTTCTTCTTTTTGCCCACAAGCAGTTAATAATAACGACGCTGCTAAGAGTCCAGTACCTAAATATTTAATTTTGTTCATTATGTCCCTACTCTCTCTTTATAATGACTTTCATACTTAATATTTAGTATACCTGAGTGGAATACAACTGTATTCATTCTTTACAAAAAAAGACATATTCTGTCTATTTGTTTAAAAAAAGAGAAACAAACATCAAAGCTTGTTTCTCCTGAAAAATTTATGATTCTTTTAAATAATCATGAATGACTTCCGGTCGGCCGAGTCTTAAGTCTGCCAATATATGTTGTGCATCGACAATTTCTTTGACCGGGAAATCTGCGAGCGGCGCATTCACATGTTCAAATAATTGTAGACGCGCATCACCACGGAATGCTTCTTTAATTTGAATATCTGTAATTTGAGAACGTGTCATTTCAAGTATTCTTGGTGTCCCATCGTAATTTGGCAATTGTTTCAACATGAAGCTTGGTTTGGTAATAAGTTGTTTCGCTTCTTCTGTTTCAATCGGATGGTATTTATAGGTCATCGTTGCTTGTGCAACGCGTAATGAATGATAATCTAATGTACCTACTAATGTATCGTTATCGACATATAGTCTTGGTTCTCCGTATTTCTTTGGAAATGTTGAAAGCTCTCTGCCTAATGCAATCGCAGGTTGATTGTTTAAATACATGGATAAGTAGAACTCGCCTTCTTCTCCATTGTATTCTACTGGAATCACTTGTCCGCATTCTGTATATGAACCAAGGCCTGTACTATCAGGCATATCAATGACTTCAAATTTGATTAAGTCACTTGTCACTTTTAGCGGTTCAGGTACGACTTCCTTTAGTTTCTCAATATCCGTGCGATACACAATGTTTAAAAATTCTCTATTTCTGAAATGAACATCCACTCTTGAATATGTCGGTGCATTCACAGGTGTTGAAGCTAAGTTCATGAGTTCTTTTTTATTCAATTCTTTGCCTCCTCAATATACATTGCTTACCTAAGCTTAAAGGCAACAACTTGAATCTTCAATCATTCTATTTTACCGGCACATCCCAAGTGCTTAAGTTTTCTGCCATATCCCAGAATTTATATTCATAATAACTTGTGCGTACGACAATATCTTCTAGTCGTTTTAAGTCCGCTTCTGAACGTCCTTCTGTCACTTTATTCATCAGTTCAACACAATCTTTCTTGAATTGTGTAAACTCCTCAGATGAATACATATCTACCCATTTTCGATATAATGGATGATCTTTCGCAGCATCTTGTTCTGCCAATTTCAAACCAATATAGTTGTAACTCCATGTACAAGTTAAAATTGCGGCAATCACATTTTCTACGCCACCGATTTGTGCCATATTCAACATATAACTTGTATAAGCGGTTGTCGTTTCTGCAGGTTCAGTAGCTTCTAATTCCGCTTCACTAATACCAAATTCCTTCGCATAACCACGATGCAAGTTCATTTCTGTATTCATTGTGCCATCTAATAATTGTGCATACGTCGACATCATATCTAAATCAATGGCTTTCGCGGCACCAATCGCAAATAAACGAGAATACTCAATTAAATAAATATAATCTTGTTTCAACCAATGTTTGAATTTCTCTTCATCCAAAGAGCCGTCAGCTAACCCTTTAATAAATGGATGTTCCATGTAAGATGCCCAAATTGGCTCAACGCGTTCATATAAACGATCTGTAAATAATTGTGTCACTACAAGTTCCTCCTAATTAGATTTGATTCAATATTTTTACTGCTTATCTTTAATCTAACCTATATCGACACAATATACAAAAATACGCCGGCTTGTTTCTAAACACAAGTCGACGCATTCAATTATCATGCTGAATAAAGCATGACTATTTAACATCTTGTTTGCCACCTGAAATAAATTGCGCAATCATTTGTTTAACCAATGCAACCACAACATCTAGCATCACTATCACCTCCATTGTGTGATAGTTTTAATATTTTATTTGAATTTAAAAGAACACCTTCCATTTTATGTGCTAAAGCTTTGCTCATACAAATAAACAATGAATAGCTTACAGTCTGACATTGTTTTTGGTCTCTGATGGGATAAATTTCAATATTTGTTAAAAACGTTGTAAATGCTTCTTGTCGATTTTGATATTCATTTTCTAAATTTTGTTCCCCAAGCATGTAAAATATTTTTTCAAATTTTTATAATACACCTTCACCCTCTTTTTTCTTATATATCAGTTTTTTTATTTTACCCCACCCTAAGTTGGATATAAATTCAAAAAATACCCCTTTTTTGAATTTACAATGATTTTTTCACTTTTTAAGCTACGATTTTCAAGAAGTTGAATTATTTGCTAGGTATGATAGCATGAATACCGTCTTTGCTTTTTTTCAATACTCAAATCAGAAAGGATGTTGCAGTTTTGAAGACGACTCATAAAGAGACAAACAAGATGTTTTCACCCGTATTTACTTATGCGTCTATACTTGTAGGTTTATTAGTATTAATCGGCGCAATTTTCCCTAACCAATTCGGCAAGGTTTCTGGTGCACTTGGGGCGTGGATTACAGAAACTTTCGGTTGGTATTATATGCTCGTCTTTTCTTTCATATTGGTTTTCTGTATTTTCTTAGTTTTTAGCCCAATCGGCAAATTAAAGCTAGGTAAACCTACAGACAAACCTGAGTTCCACACTATCTCTTGGCTGACAATGTTATTTAGTGCTGGTATGGGGATTGGCTTAGTATTCTATGGGGCTTCTGAGCCTGTATCACATTATTTAACTCCTCCTACAGCTTCTGCAGAATCGAAAGCAGCACTCGCAGATTCATTACGTGCGAGTTTCTTACACTATGGCTTTCACCCTTGGGCTGTTTACGGCATCGTAGCGTTATCACTCGCTTATTTCCAATTCAGAAAAGGCGAAGTCGGTCTTATTTCTAAAACATTACGACCACTTTTAGGTAAACGTGTGGACGGTTTACCAGGTACCATTGTCGATGTTTTAGCAGTATTTGCGACAATTATCGGTGTAGCGGTATCACTTGGTGTTGGCGCGATGCAGATCAATGGAGGCTTGAATTATTTATTTGGTATTCCAAATAACAAGTTAGTTCAAGGTATTATTATCGCAGTCGTAACTGTGCTTTTCTTATACAGTGCATGGAGTGGTTTAAGCAAAGGAATTCAATATTTAAGTAACTTAAATATGATTTTAGCTGCGATTCTCTTTGCGATTTTATTAGTCATTGGTCCAACTTTACTCATCTTAGACATGATGACTTCTGCGACTGGTGATTACTTAAACACTTTAATCTTTAACAGTTTAGACACTGCACCATTAAACCAACAAAAACATGACTGGATGCAGACATGGACAGTTTATTATTGGGGTTGGTGGATGAGTTGGAGTCCGTTCGTCGGTATCTTTATCGCCCGTATCTCTAAAGGACGCTCTATCAGAGAATTCGTTATGGCAGTCTTACTAGTGCCGACAATCGTCAGTATTTTCTGGTTCAGCGTATTCGGTTTAACAGGTATCAGTGTTGGACAAGAACATACTGAAATCTTTAAAATGCCACCTGAAACACAATTATTCGGTATCTTTAATGAATTGCCGATAGGCAGTGTCTTATCCATTATCGCACTCGCATTAATTGGATCATTCTTTATTACTTCTGCCGATTCAGCAACATTCGTTTTAGGTATGCAGACGGCATTTGGTACATTACGTCCAGCAGGATTCGTAAAAATTGTATGGGGACTTGCGCTTTCTGCGATTGCGTATGTATTACTGCTTGCCGGAGGCGAAACAGGATTAGACGCCCTACAATCTGCGGCGATTATCTCAGCCTTACCATTCAGTTTGGTCGTTATCTTAATGACGCTTTCATTCTATAAAGATGCGAATAGAGAGCGTAAAGCGTTAGGATTAACACTCTCACCTAATGAAGAACATACTAAGATTTTACATGCCGCATCTAAGAGACACTCGTCAGAAGATCGCTCATAAATTTAACTACATGCGTATCCATACGCTTCAATTTAAGGATAAACAAAAGCAGCACCTTCTCTTCTAATTTGAGAAAGTGCTGCTTCTTTATATTAATAACGTTTATTATTTCTAGAACGCATGATCTGACGTACAATACGTGTGACTAAACGCACAATTTGTCTCACTTGTCTTTGGTTAATTTTAGCCATAATCTACCTCCAATTTTTGTCAGTATAACATGGTCCTAACACAAGACAAATTGATAACTATTTATTTTCGAAATAGTTGTGTTTTTTGAGGAACCTTTCTGCGACTACGGCTGGCTCTTGTTTTTTGCCGTCTGATTGATAATTTAACTCTTGCATTGTTTTCGTAGAGACCTTGCCTTGAAGTTTTTCTAATGAATGTTTAATTTTAGGGTTCTTTCTTAGGAAGTCGTTCTTCGCAAGTGGACTTGCGTCATATGGCGGGAAGAATTTACGGTCATCTTTTAATACTTTCAAGTTATAAGCTGAAATACGGCCATCTGTAGTATAACCTAGAGCCACATCTAATTTATTGTTTTTTAAAGCATCATATACTAAGCCGATTTGCATAGGTCGGATACTTTTAAATTTAAACCCATAGGCTTTAGTGAAAGCCGGGTAACCATCGCCAGCACGTTTAATCCAAGTAGAATCTGTACCTAAACGCAACTCGTCTTTATGTTTCTTTAAATCCGAAACTGTTTCAAGATGATACTTGTCAGCCACTTCTTGAGTAACCATAAATGCGAAAGTATTTTCAAAGCCATACGTATCAAAGAACGTTTGATCATATTGCTTTGTAAAGCCTTTTTGAACAACATCCATAGCTTTCTTGGTGTCAGTAATAGGTTGTTGATTTAACGCTCCTACTAAATCTGTACCTGTATAACGCGTAGAAGAAATTTGCGCATCTCCATTCAATAAGGCGTTATGTTGAATAGTAGCTGAGCCTAAGTTGTTAATAATGGTTGGTTTTACTTTCCCTTTCGTATCATGTTCAATTTGTAGGCGAATCATATGTGCCATAATTTGCGATTCACTTGTTGCGAGTGCAGTAATTTTAACATTTTTACCTGGGCCGCCATCTAAGCCAGGTAACCCACATCCAGCAAGTATAAAGACACTTGTTAAAACTATCCCCATTAAATATTTAAACTTTTTCATTACAACCCCCACATTAATTTCTTTTATAATCATTTTATTTTCACAATTAACCACTACACATTATAACACATACATTTTTTGTGCATGCCATACCGTTTCCACCCTAACTTCAGTCTAACCTCACACAAACGTTAGACTAACTCAGGCGCTTTGTTCCTTGTCCTCACAACATTCTTCATCATTTAATCAATCTAGACATACCCTCTTTTTTAATTTAAAAGTTATAAAATGACAGTTGATTTTTATTGTATTTTATCTATATACTCATTACATAAAGAGAAAGAGGAGCTTAAAATCATGAAAGTTTATTGGGATTTAGGTGTAGAATTTTTAAGCCAGTTATTTACAGGTAAACTTCCGACTGTCTTTATTATCTTGGTTGTTGTTTCGACACTATTGAATTTTGTCATTGAATATATTTATGAGCGCTTTGAGAAACCAGAAAAGAATATTGTCAGCTCATTTTTGGCACTACTTATTGAAGAAGTAATTGGCTTCGTTATTTTTATCTTTGCGTTTATCGCTGCGATAAAGTTTTTAGATTCAGTTACACTTTCAAATTTAACTGATACGTCTGCGATAGCTTTAGGAGAAATAACACTCGTTAGTTATGTTGTTTTTAGTGTGTTATCTTTGCCCTCTTTATTACTTCAATTTGTTGAATCTAATATTGGAAAGCTCTTAAACATTGTGGGGCAGGTCATTATTGGCGGGTTAGTTTATTATGTGTTGTTTGAAACCTTGCCGATGACTATAACTTTTGATCTTCTATATACAGTTGTCGCATTATTTATTGTGATGATCTTAAATATCGTTTTATGGTCTCTTTCTATCAATACGTTGAAAAATGAAAAAGCAGCAGATTAGTTAATTATTCACTTTGTTTTGCCATTGTTTATCGTATTGTTTTTAGCTATGTTGTTTTATCTTTTCTCTTCTTTAATCGATACAGGTTCTATGTTAGGATTGTATCTTGTAAGTGTATAAGCAATTGTTGTCCTTTTTTTCGCAACCCTTGTTAAGCGGTTGCTTTTTCAATGACTTCGATACGATGCTTAATTATTTTCAATAAAAAAAGAGAAAGGCAGAGAAAGATGAAAATAAAATACATACTGTTATTGACGTTATCTACAGTACTGCTCGCAGGTTGCGATTATTCAAAGAGTGAAAACCGCAATGGTTTCTTCTTTAATACTTTCGCAAAACCAATGGACAATTTACTACATTGGCTTGGTCATAATTTAAACGATAACTATGGTCTCGCAATTATCGTTATTGTATTAGCCATTCGCTTAGTTATGTTGCCGTTTATGTTAAGCCAAACTAAGAACGGTCAAATCATGCGTAAGGTTATGGATATTGCGAAACCTGAGATGAAAGAAGTACAAGAAAAAGTTAAACGTGCACGTACACAAGAAGAAAAAATGGAAGCACAACAAGAATTAATGGCTGTTTATAAAAAGTACGACATGAATCCAATGAAGAGTATGCTTGGCTGTCTGCCAATCTTAATTCAAATGCCTGTACTCTTCGGTTTATATGTCTCATTAAAATGGCCTTCACATGGCGGCATCACAGATCATCCTCACTTCTTATGGTTCAAACTGACAGAACCTGATGTTTGGATTACAATCATTGCCGGTGCCCTTTACTTCTTACAATCACTTGTCAGCATTGAAAATATGCCGAAAGAACAACGTCAAATGGGTTACATGATGATGATTATCTCACCTATCTTCATCATTTATATCTCATTCACTTCAGCTGCGGCATTAGGTCTTTATTGGTCAGTCAGTGCCATCTTTATGATTGTTCAAATGTTCTTTGCGAACAGATACTACAGTAAAGTTGCGGATGAAGAAGTAGCACGTATTAAACGCGAACAAGAGAAGAAAGAAGATAAACCTAAAAACACGAAAGTCATTTCTAAGAAAAATAAGAAAAAATAAGCATGATGAATTGGCCCGGGAAGTTATTTCCTGGGCTATATTTATATAATCGAGTAGGAGAGTAATCATTAATTGACCACTCGTCCTCTCACACCACCGTGCGTACGGTTCCGTACACGGCGGTTCAATATCTTGCGTAAGCAGACTCTGCGAGTCGGGTTAGTGGTACTAATCCCCACTTGTAGAGTCTATTTGTTGTAAGCGCACGATGAACCTCATGCGTGTTTGAAAGTCTCCAATACTTCTTTCTTGAGTTCGCAATACGCATAGCACTATTGTGGTCTAATCCATATTTTCGAAACATCTTGTATTTTGTTTTGATTTTCTTCCATCGCTTTAAAATAAGTTGTCTGATACGACGGTTCAACCACTTTTGTATTCGTTGGACAAATACTTTAATAAAACCTCTACCGAAGTAATTTATCCAACCTCTAGTAATTGCGTTGATTTCTGTTATAATTTCTTTGAATGTGCCATGTCTATTTCTTCTTGTGACCCACTTTAATTTGGCTTTTAAATTTCTTTTTGCTTCCATAGTGGGTCTGAAACGAAAAGTGCCATTTGTTTTCATTATCAGACAACTCAAGAACTTTAAACGTGTAGGAGAACCCACTTTACTTTTATCTTTATTCACTGTTAATTTCAGGTCTTTTTCGATAAAATTTGTGATACTTTCCATAACACGTTGTCCGGCACGTTTTGATTTTACAAAGATGACGAAGTCATCAGCGTATCTCACAAAACGGTGTCCGCGCTTCTCTAATTCTTTATCCAGTTCATGCAAATAGATATTACACAACAAGGGAGATATAACTCCACCTTGAGGGGCACCTGTCTTTCTTTCTGCGTATTCGCCAGACAGGTCTGCAGACCCGCTTTGTAAACTTTTGCGGATAAATTTAGAAATAGCTTTGTCTTGTATAAAGCGCTCAAACAAGTACATCAACTTATCATGGTTCAATGTATCAAAGCATTGTTTCAAATCACAGTCTACGACTGTGTGATAACCCTCTTCATAGTATTGGATACATTGTTTCAATGCTGTCCCTGTACTATGATTTGGTCTGAAACCATGACTATGTTTTGAAAACTGACGATTAATTGTCGGTTCGATAACTTGTTTGATTGCCTGTTGGATAACTCTATCCCTTGCGACGGGAATTCCAAGAATTCTCTTTTTGCCATTTGGTTTTGGAATGGCTACTTTCTTAACTGCTTGCGGTTCATAAGTACCGTTAAGCAGTTTTTCTTTTATTTGTGGATAGAATTCTCTGAAGTGAGCATTTAACTCTTTAACCTTCATCCCATCAATTCCAGGAGAACCATTGTTTTTGATAACTTTCTTGATTGCCTTCTCTATGTTGTTTGGTCTTACAACAAGTTCCATCAATGATGGAGACTCACGATACATTTCTTTCATATCAACTAAGATTTACTGTACACATCTGCTTATCTTTTT
>NZ_KV820944.1:33023-37404 GCF_001815505.1 Staphylococcus sp. HMSC072B07
TTTTTCGTTCCACTACTTATCATCCACAGATTGCCAATTCCCATTGTTTTCGGTACGTCGTAAATCTATAACCTCCATTCTTTACTCTGTATTTAATATTGTTCAGTCCTTCGGTACATTTTCCCTACTATGACTTCTGCTGACTTCTCATAATTCGTTGTTACTACGATTCGAAGAATCGCTTATGAGACCTCCTCGGGTAAGATTAACCACTTTCCACTCATGTCACTGCATCATTTACTCATACGAATTTGGGCAGTATTGGACTTTGTTTTGTTGTGCAAACTCATCCGTTCGTATAAGCCTTGATATGATGTTTCTGTTCGTCAGTGCAAGTGTTTGCGTCCGACTTCCTTCAGATTCCACCTCACGATGGACACCCTTGTCTTTCACTAACAGTTCCTACTGCCAAGCCTGTAATGGACTTTCACCATCAAGTTGTTAATCATGCCGAGCGCACACAAACCCTAAACTTGTCGAATCGTCGGCTTAATAGCTCACGCTATGCCGACATTCGTCTTCAAGTTTAGTTAAGGGTTTTTCTCGACATAAATGCGTGGTCTATTCAAAAAAACTCATTAAAGTCATAATAATTGTTAATACACAAGCGACTAATATAACTAACTTACCTTTTTTCGTCTTTTCGTTCCCTTTTCTATACTCTTTCATTACAAACAACCAAGAAAGAATAACTAAAATCCCTAAAATAATACTTATAATTTTCATAAACCACTCCTTTTTAGCAAACTTTATCATAACTCTTACAAAAAATTTGAGTGCCTTTATTTTTAATTTTAAAGGGGCATTTTGAAGAAACACTAAATATTTACGTAGTTTTTTTATCCAAAATTCTATATAAGCGCTTAAAACGCAAATAAGAGCAAAATAAATACATCTTGATTTTGTCTAAATCAAGTTCAAGAACATAAAGTAAAACAAACAAACGTCTTATAATTTTTTATAAAATTTTGCCATAATCCAAAAACCAATCCCTGCTAAAATAAAACCTGCTATTACAAGTAATACAATCTCCATAACATACCCTCCCATATGTAAAATATATCAAAACCGGAGGTATTTATTCCAATTTCCTTTTGAAAGCCAATAAATATATTTTGACTTCACATCATAAAATTTTAGCAAAACCAGTGACAATTTTTAGACACTGCCCAGTTACATACAAACTAAAATTTTGTATAAAATCCTTCAAAAATTGATACCGATTTTTAGCTCCTGCAGGCGCAAATTTCTGTAAAAAATACCGAAATCTTGATTTTGTCCAAAATAAAAATTAAGATCATAAGGGAAATTTGCAACCTTTCAAAAAAAGTTGGTCTGGCGAAGCCAGACATTTCAAGGGATACAGCGATTTCTAAAGTGCAATCATTTTTTCACTTGTACCCAAACATTTTTTAGCACTTTTCAATAAAAAAACGCTAGCTTTTTCGCTAACGTCGTAGAAAAAATATCAAAATTTATATTCAAATTTCTTCGTCAATTTCATCAATTATTTGATGATTAATTTTACTTTTTTCTTCTTCGGTTAAATCAAAAATTTCACTCGCTAAGTACTCTTTTTGGTTCCAGTGATAAAAAATTTGATAAATATATTTTGTCGGGTTCTGTTGCAAAGTTAGAAAAAGTATAGCTAATCACATTAGGTATTCTTCAAACTAATATTGAATAGTAGCAGTCAACTCTAAAACTCCTTCACCTATATTAAAGTAACTATGTTCTGAATCTGATTCAAAAGATATAGCTTGCTTTTCTTTAACGACACTAACATGTTTTCCTACTTTTATCTTTAGTGTACCTTTATTCACTATTATAAATTCTCTAGAATTCTCTTCATGTCCTTTTGAATATAAAGAACCATCTATTTTGAAATTCATACTGAACATTTCAAAATTTTTATTTTTATCATAAGGAAAGTATGGGAAAACAGTGACTGTTTTATCAATACTGTAAATTGGATTAATGTATCTATTGTCTATAAATTGAACTGTTGATTCTTTTTTATTAATTAAAGTAGATATTGGTATTTGAAGTCCATTTGCTAAATTAACTAAAGTATTTATCGTAGGGTTACCTTCTCCTTTTTCAATTATACTTAATACATTTTTACTCACATTTGTAAGTTTAGAAGTTTTTTCCAAACTTAAATTTTTCGCTTTCCTATATTTATATAAGTTAGAGGCAACAACATCATTTATATTATCCAAAATAATACCTCCTTTTAAAGTCTTGTAAATTATTGTAACATATAAAGTGAATTTTGTTCTCTATATGTTACAATAGGAGGTTTTTATGAAAAGAAATACAGATACATCTATAAATTGGTTTCTTTTTATAGGTATTTTACTCATAGGTGCTAATTTAAGAGCACCTATTACATCTGTGGGCGTGGCCTTACATTCAATAAAAGAAACTTTTTCTCTTTCTAATGGTTTACTTAGTATTATAGCAGTCATTCCATTAGTTGCGTTTGCAATAATTTCACTTTTTGCTTCTAAAATAGGTGAAATTTTTGGTATGAATAAAACATTATTTGTTGCCCTTATTTTTATTTTTGTAGGTATTATTTTAAGAAGTATTACCATACTGCCGTTTATATATATAGGAACAACCTTAATAGGTATCGGAATTGCATTTGGCAATGTTTTAACTCCCGGTGTCATTAAATCCAATTTTCCTCTTAGAATCGGAATAATGACAGCATATTATACAGTAGTAATGAATATATTTGGCAGCTTATCTTCATTTGTAACATCTCCTATTTTAAAAGTCTCTAATTACAATATCGCTTTAGGAATAATAGGATTGATAACTTTACTCACAATTTTTATTTGGGCGTTTCAACTTAAACATAACCAAAAAAGCAATAATCCCCATATGATTAATAACACCAATGTTTGGAAACATTCTATAGCTTGGCAAATTACGTTACTAATGGGTAGTCAATCTTTAATATTTTATTCACTTATAAATTGGTTACCACAATATCTCTCAACATATGACATATCTTCTGATCTTGCCGGGTTATATCTAGCTCTATTACAACTTGCAATTATTCCATTGACTTTTATCACGCCAATAATAGTAACAAAGATGAAGTCTCAAATAGGAGTTACAATATTTACAGGTACTTTATTTATAGTAGGTATTCTGATTATGATGTTTATACCTCAGATGTCTCTCTATTCTTTAATTATTATTGGCATTGCTAGTGGTATAGCTTTTGGACTGGTTAACACCTTCTTCAGCTTAAGAACTAAGGATGGTATTACTGCAGCTAAATTATCAGGTATGGCTCAAGCAATTGGATACTCATTTGCTTCTTTAGGACCACTGCTATTTGGTGTCTTACACGATATTTCAGGTTCATGGACACCTTCTTTGATTGTACTGCTAATCGCCGCTGTGTTAATTACAATAATAAGCTCTGGAGCAGGAAGAAATATACAAATATAGTTCCTTTATCATCAATGTTTTTTAATCATAATTGTTCTGAAAGCTAATAAGCATTTTAGACGCTTTTCATTTATATGAAGAGCGTCTTTTGGTTCTGGTGCAAAGTTAAACAATATAGCTAATCACTAATTTATCATGTCAATGTTCAACTCAAATTTTTTATTCATTTATATTAATTAATGAATATTGACTAGTAAAGCCTGATTGCTATACCTCTGAAATATTTGGAAAGTTAGAGTTAATAATATAATCTCTAACTCTTCAAGTATTTGTTTTCAATAGAAAAAGGAAGTGTATTATGAGTGAATATAAATATGAAAAGTTGAGTATGAGTGTACCAGCTTTCGTGAAAAAAAGGGCAAAGTAATCGATTGGTTGCACTTAATTTTGATAAAGAACCGTGCCAATCGATTGCTAAAGATTTGAGCAGATTAGGACCTAATGCGAATCAGATTGCTTCATACTGTAATCAACATCTGTATGAAGCTCCAGATAATGAAAGATTAGAACGTAATATAAGAGTGTTGCATGAAAGGTTGGATAAAATATGAAAAAAACTAAGATAAGATTTATTTCTTTTTTACTCTTGTTAATATTTGTAATTGTTTATGCTGTTCTTTCTTTAACAACGGATTATATTAACCATAAGTATTCTCTATTATTTGTATTAGCTTTCGCATTATGGGGGTTTTTAACAGATGTTTTAACTAAAACAAATAAAAGAGAAGATAGTAATGACAACAACTAAAGAAAAAACTAGAAAAATACAAGCATGAGTTAGATACCGTTAAATACGAACCGCCGAAAGCGCAAAAAGTCGATTTGCACACGATCGGTTCAGGTGTCTTAGAACTATCAACGGCACGTAATTATAATTTCCCTAAAGGTGTAGGCTCAGCAGATCATGTAG
>NZ_KV820944.1:37504-55838 GCF_001815505.1 Staphylococcus sp. HMSC072B07
AGTTAGATACCGTTAAATACGAACCGCCGAAAGCACAAAAAGTCGATTTACACATTATCGGTTCAGGTGTCTTAGAATTATCAACGGCACGTAATTATAAATTCCCTAAAGGTGTAGGCTCAGCAGATCATGTAGATGATACTAAAGAAACAATTCAATTTTCTAATACTTATCAACCAACAGAAATCAAAGGTAAAAGACTTGCAGGCCTGAACAACTATTATGACGGTGAAGGATCAGCACCCTACCTAGTCACAATCGTTGACGATAAAATCAAAAAGGTTGCTTTAGATAAAGGCGGCAATCCTGCTATTAAAGACAATCAAAAATTCAAACATAAAAAAGGTTCTTAAACCATAAAAAAGAGAGCAGTATTGTTCAGCCGCTCTCTTTTCTAATTTTATGTTAACGCTTTAGTTTTTTGTGAATTAATGATAGGATTACATTAAATAAAATGAACGAAAAGAACACCAGCACTAATTACTGCGGACAACAGTAATTAGCCGCTACCGATAACACGACTATCGGCGCACTTTAGGTGTCCTGATTTCTTATTCATTTGATACCCTTATCTTACAAGAATAAAAGTAAAACTGCAACATAAATGTATCAAAATGAAACTAGAAAGAAGAGATACTGCTCATTGATGCCAACATCTATGAAGAGTGTAAGCCGTGATAATATCGGTTTACACTCTTTTTTGTTCCTCTAAAGAAAGAAGGAAAAATTCATGGCATATCAATTAGTAAACCTACAAGAACACGCAACATTCGATTCAATTCAAGCAATGGATAATACAGTAAGACAATACAATGCGCAGATCAGCAAATCTCATTATGAGACGCTTAACGTATTAAAACAATACAGCTGCAAAGTGATTGGTGTTTCACATATTAAAATCAAAACAATTGCTGAACGTTTAGGTAAATCAATTCGTACAATTAAAAATCACATTAAGTTCTTAAAAGAACAAGGATTCATCACAGTTATTAATATTATGCGTAAAAATGGGGGTAAAGGGGCTAATGCCTATGCAATCAACCCACTTGAATTGCAGCAATCTATTATTAATTGCACGTCGAAAAGCAGATGAAAAACGCAATAAAAGCCAGTCACAGCAAGCATAGCCTATGTTCAAGTTAAGAAAGAAACTATGTCTTTTATAAAACTATTAAATTCTTTTGTAAGTAACAAGCGTAGAAAAAAACAAATCCAATTAAAACGTACTGAAAATATCAAATATTTCAGAGCTTGTCCTGAGGGTGTACCGTTTGAATTATATCAACGTTACCAACCTTTCTTTAGTGATGCCCAAATTAAGTGCTTATTCAACAACATCTCAGATCAAATCAATTCATATTCTAATATCAACGACGAAGGATACACTGATATTGTCAATAATACTTTAGATTCACTAGTTAAGGTGTTAAGAAACTATAACAGAGGACAAGGTGATAAAATATATAATATTTTTGCGTATGCTGCAGGTACTGCAAAAAAATTAGCAGCTAAATTAGATCACATTAACAAATGGTCTGTAATGTGGGAACACTCTACACAAACAGAACAACATGATAATCATTTCAAAGCAGCAAGTATGCATATGTGGGCGAAAGCAGGCCTTGTAGATGATGAGGGAATCCCGTATTAACCTCCCAATAAAAAAAGTGGACTCGTTATTTTTAATTATAATTATGAAAAGAAAAACACATATTAGTTAAAGAATTTGCAGCTATTATTGATTATTTTTCTACAAATCATGAAGATGAAGTATAGCTTGAAATTGAACAAATAACCGCAAGTGGTACTATTATGAGCAAACTCGATAATTAGCTGATAATACCTTCGACTACACTACATAAGATCGAGCAAAGATATTAAGGTTATAAACAAAAGTAAGACAATTACTTATTTAACACATATAATTTTATTTTTTATGTTAAACATACCCTTTTATAATCGATGTTATCTTGCATATCTATAGTGTAAATTTCTCCGGTTTGAAACTCATTAATTAAGCTGTTGTTTTGATTATTAATGCTGTGTTATTTTTAGGGAAGGTAAAGTTAGTCGTTAGTGGCGGTGATAGTTGAAATATGTTATATTTTTTTATACATAAAATTCCTTCAATGATTGGGTTTTTGGTTATTCTCTAATTATACGTGAGGACTTTATTTTTTTGAAATAGTATGAGTATTTTATAAAAAAAACCAAAGAAAATCATTAAAGATTCTCCTTGGTTTTTGTTTGAGACTGGATTTATGTCCCATCCCCTTATCGTTCTTTTTAAATGACGAATTTAAATGATAATAGTATAGCAAAAATAACAAAAGCAAGAATGAAGTTGTCTCTTTTCTTTTCTAAGAGGTATGAAGTAGTAATAGTTAGCAAACCTAATATGACAAGAATATGATCGACTGAGTTTAAAACTATTATTCCATATAATGCTTGAAGTATATATTGAATGATTAAGATTGAAATACCTGATACTATCAAAAAAATGCTAATAAATTTAAGATATGAAATTGTCTCTTTTTTAATGTTTATCCTCCTCCCCTTTACTTTCTTCAACTCATGTGTCAAGATATCCAACAGTTGTTATATCATTAACTCGATTTAGATGAAAATAACTATTTTGTTATTCTTTCACTAATAGATTAACTGTTCTAATAATAAAACCTTTCCAACTAACACACTTTCTATTTTAATCCATATTTGCTTTCGCTTGAAATATATATTATTAATCTAAAGTATTCTTTGTTTTTATGGAATCGATTTCATTTCGTCCTTATCTGTTACCAAAATCAACTTCGAAACAGATAAACGGTATCATATTAACCGAAAAGAATGGTTGAATTTATGGCGAGATGTGACAGGAATTGATGAAATTACGTAAGTACATGTTCAAAAAATAAAACAGAATTACAACAAAGAATTATATGAAATGGAGAAGCATTCTGGTAAAGGTAGCGACTACTTAATTAATCAAAAAGTGTTCGATATATTTTATAAATCACTCAAAGGAAAACAGATTCTTGTTTATTCTGGACTGTTTAAAGAGGCAAGAAAGAAATTAAAAAATGGAGATTTATATTATCTTAAAGAAGTAGATCCGACAGATTTAAATGTATTCAAATTTCCCTTATACTCTTACAAAGCATTTGGGACAAAATCAAAATTTCGGTATTTTTTCAGAAATTTGCCACTCCAGGAACTAAAAAACGGTATTACTTTTTGAAGGATTTTATACAAAATTTTAGTTTGCATGTAGATGGGCAGTGTCTAAAAAGCGTCACTGGTTTCGCTTAAAATTTGTGATGTGAAATCAAAATATATTTATTTGGTTCATATTTACATTTTAAAAGCCTTTTTTGATTTCTAAGTACTTTTACTAGAAAAATAAAAAAACGCTTTAAATAGGCTTAAATTTAAAAAATAAGTGTAAAATCATTTTGGCGTTTTTAGAAAATCAATCTTCTAAGTCTAAAAAAGTGCAATGATTTTTTATGCCGAGAAAACTTTTTGTGAAAGAACCCCTCTTCAAATATACTTAATGAAGTAGGTCCACCAGCACGTTTTTGTCCGGTGGCTTATTTTCGGGAAGTTTGAAGAGGGAAAGTTTCTGCACAAAAAGAAAATTGGAATAAATGCAATGATAGAGAATGAAGCGCGATATATCAGTGATGCAAGCTCTACTTTCTTTTTATTTATAGCTAAAAATTTAAGGTTTGAACCTTGGAAGGAGAAAACAATGAACTTTGGAGAATAGATTAAACAGTTGAGGAAAAAAATCAAATCACTCAATAGGAGATGGGGAAAGACTGGGATTTCGAGACAAGGGATTTCACATTGGGAAAATGATAGGAATTTACCTGATATTGAAATGCTGATTTTAATATCTCGATCATTCAATATTTCTTTAAATGAATTAATTTTAGGAGGAAATGAGATGAATAATATACCAGGAAAAATTATTAGAGATAGTAGTGACACAAAAAGAATCAAAATAAAGATGGTGCGGATTGGTATTGCTTTATTTGTTTTAAGTTTGATTTCATATTTTTATGCTTTATTATTTGCGCCGATTAGTATGGAAAACTATTTTAGTGATTTCTCATCCTATTTGATGTTAAGTGGCTTTATATTAGTATTTGTCGTTGGAGTCCTTAGTTTTTCTGAGAAGTTTCAGGAAAAAGGTGATAAAAATTATGAAGTATTGACGTTTATTGGGCTAGGAGCAATGATTTTAGGTGTTATGCTCTATGCAATTACTTTGATGACAGGATGGTTTTCAGGAATCTTTGGTATTATATTATGTTTTATTGGTTTTATAATTATTATTTTTATATCTTTAATATAAAAATAATAATTAATTACGATAGTCTAACATTAAAATTTTAGGCTTTTTTCTTTTTTTAGTGATTTCTTTTTCAGCATACAATTACATTTCTTCTAAACGACTCATACCCTCTTCATCTACATAGTCTCCTAGATTCAATACTTGTTGGTTGACATGTGCAGTAAAGTATCTTGTTTCAGGCTGTTCTGCACTCTACATTAACTGTAAGGGGCACAAAATTCATCCTACTTTCAAACCTTAAGGAGCTACTTACATCATGATATTGATACAGATGGTTATATAATTAGACGTTTGATATTGAATCAAGATACAGCAAAATTGAGATATACACAAACTGAAAGTACATTGTTAGTTAAATGTAAAACTTCGTGGCAAGATGTTAGGATAAATTTATGAAAGGTGTATTGGAAAATGAGTTTAAAATTAAAGAAAGTAAGAGTTAGATTAGCTAAAAAAATCAAAACAAACTAGTTATATCTTATATCGAGATAACAAAGAAGCCGAGAAAAAAAGAGACTTAACGACATCAGAAATGCAACAAAGGATATATTGAAATTAATGAAAACTACGATGTTTTTTGTGCATCATACCTCCTTTGTGTATGCAGATGATCTTTAATTATGAATACATACAATATATACGCATAATATATGCAACATCTAAATACGATATTTCAATTACAGGTAAACAAGTTTAATGATTAACTCGTATACTTTATTTAATCGTAAATAAGCATACGCATGAATGATAAAATGTATCAGATGATGTATAAAATATCAAAAGGCTTAAACGTTGATTTAACAACGTTTAAGCCTTTTGAGTTAGTTGACATAATTAAATAATTATGGGTAGTTAGTTTGTATACTCTATTCACTTTATCTATATATTAAAGATAATTTTCCTCGATGTATCTTGCAACTGCATTAGCTAAAATATTAGAAGATGATAAAAGCATAAAATGTATTGCATCATTTAACGATATTATGTCTCCTACATATATATTATTCATGTTATCTTCAACAATATCGCTTTCTTGAATTTTGATTTTATCGTTTAAGTCAATCGGATACTCTAACGCAGTTATTAGCGTTAACAATTTAGTTATACTAGCAGGATTACTTTTATCTGATTCATTTTTCGAAAAAACACTGTGAGGTTTAAAGTTCTTTAAAAGTTTTATATTTTTTAATGGATATTTAAAAACCGTAAATGAATTTACATCTATGTTATTTTCTTTGTTATCTAAAACAGTATCTATAATAAGTTTTACTTGGTGAAATCTATTTCTTTTTGCTTTTAATACTGTTACTAAATATATCTCATCTTTAGCATATAACAGGACACTTAAATTTTTTATAAAACCTACGGTACCTGTCTTTCCACCTAAAATATCATAATAATTATTTAAACTTTTATTATATACAGTACTTTTAATTTCCGATTTTCTTGTATTATCTCCTAATATTCTTACTATATGTTTCTCTTTTTTCCAAATTTTAACGATAATTGGATTTAAACTTGCTTGTAATAACAACAATGATAAATCGTAACTTGTTGATAGTTGTCCTTTTTTAGTTAGTCCTGACGGATTTTTAAAATTTGAGTTTAACATTCCTATATTTTTTGCTACTTCATTCATTTTATTTATAAATAAATCCATTTATTTTCACCTGTTTTCTTTTAGTATTCAATGCTAGTATATAATAGAAATTAAAGGTGTGAAATTGATGATTAGATTTGAAATCTTTAAAAAACTACAATTACATAAAGATCAAAATTATCTCAATATATATGTCCTTTATCTCTTAGGCTTCAATTCAGATACGAAGAAGAGGGCGTTACTTTGCTAACAATTTTATTCATATCATAGTGCCCGCTAGTCTTTAGTACTATAATATGTAATTAATAGATAAGTTTTCAAAAGATACCACCGAAAAACCCCCACACTATTTGCAACAGTATGGAGGTAGTGCATTAATTATTAAACATTTTCGTTAACTAAAGTATGACCATAGTTAGTCAACAAATATGAAATGCTAAACATAACATTTTTAGAACGAGTATATTATACGAATACACACAATTTAAATTTATTTTTCTAATTGTTTAATACTCTCTCTATTGAAGTCATCTAAATCATCTGGTGTACGACTTGTTACAATATTATTATCTATAACAACGGATTCATCAACAACATGTGCTCCTGCATTAGATAAATCTTTACGTACGTTAATAACACCAGTTATTGTACGTCCGTTTAAATCATCTGTATCAACTAGTAAAAGTGGACCATGACAAATCGCAAATATTGGCAAATCATTTTGAGTAAAGTACTTAGTGAATGCGCCATAACGCCCTTCTTCATCACCACGTAAATGGTCAGGTGAAAAGCCACCAGGAATTAATAATGCATCATAATTTTCTGGTTTCGCATCTACAATACTAACGTCTACAGTTACTTTCTCACCGTGTTTGCCGACAAGTTCATGATTTGCTGTATCTCCAATAATTTCAGTATCAAATCCAGCATTTTCTAATGCTTCTTTTGGGCTAGTTAATTCTATATCTTCAAATTCATCTGCTAAAATAATTGCTACTTTTTTAGTCATAATACAACATTACCTTTCAGTTTATATTTTTAATCTAAATAATATATACACTTAGTTGGGGATACTTTAAACATAATAATTTTTTCATTGCTAATGCTTAGAGATAAACAATCTCTATCTTCAATAAAAAATGATATAGATGCATATATTTTCTTTTCTTAACTCATTATCATTAATGTTAAAACATATCTTCTTAACATCATTTAATATTAATTAAGAATTCGCATCAACTATATCACGACATTGTTTAGCAGCAGCTCTTGGGTTATCAGCATTTGCAATACCACCAACAACAATAATTAAATCTGGTTTTTCAGTTGCTACCTCCTCAATTGTATCCGGTTTGATTCCACCTGCTACAGCTACTTTTGAATTTGAAATAACTGATTTGACAGTACGTAAACTTTCTAAAAGTGATACACCTTCAGCTTGTAAATCATAACCCGTATGCACAGCAATATAGTTAGCACCCATTTTATCTAATTCAGCTGCACGTTGTTCTAAATTTTGAACCGCAATCATATCAACTAATAATTCTTTACCGCTTTTATGCGCTTCTTCAATAGCACCTTTAATTGAAGCATCTTCAGAAACACCAAGAATTGTTACAATATCAGCTCCGAATTTTACAGCTTGACTTACTTCATATGCTGTGGCATCCATAATTTTTAAATCTGCTAATACCTGTATATTATTCACTGACTTACTCATATGTTTAACCGCAGATAATCCTTCATTTATGACAATTGGAGTTCTGATTGTTACGATATCAATAAATTCTTCTACTTCTTGAGCAAGCTTTGCTGCCTCTTTTTGGTCTAATAAATCGATTGCTATTGTTTATCACCTTTTAAACAATGATCGTTTAAGGTTAAGTGACTTACAAAATAAACTACCTGATATCAATCAGCGCATGTTAATAAGACAACTTAGAGAATTAGAGCAGGATAAAATTATTGAAAAGACAATCTACCCGGTAGTGCCTCCTAAAGTAGATTATAAATTGACTGAAATAGGGTTAAAACTGGATAAAGTGGTCTTTTCAATTTGTAATTGGGGAGATAGCTTTCTAGATAAAGTAAGAAGAGATACATAGCTGTTGACATAAAAAATGACTTATCGGAAGTTACCTATTATCATATATTCGAAGATGATATAATATATAAGTCGCCTATCTCTCAGGCGTCAATTTAGACGCAGAGAGGAGGTGCATATCAAATGGTCGAAGCTCTTGTACACATCACGACCACAGTCATCAGTGGTTGTATTGTTGCGTTATTTACGCATTGGCTACGTACACGTAACAATAAGAAAAAATAGGCGATATTAAGCCAACACCTAAAAACCCCCTCACTACTCGCAATAGTGAGGGGATTGGTGCATATAATGCACGAAGCTCTTGTTAGGTAAATTATAACACTGGTTAGTAGAAAAATGCAAAATCAGTATCTATATAGGAGGATAAAATAAATATAGAGTGTGTTATAGTTTTCTAACAATCTTTTTTGAAGATATATTAAAAAGTGTTGATTACAAGTACACTCTAATCACACATATAAAATTTTGTAATTATCACATTCGTTACTTTACTGAATGAATTAGTATTATTTATATAATAAATATAAAGAGTCCAGAAACTTTATGTCCCGGACTCTCTCTTTTTTGTATATAGATATATATCAGTTTTGGTTTATAAAATTATTAAACTTCTTCTATAAAATATAGAAGAGTTTTAATTATTTAACAATAATTACAGGTATTTGAGAACGTTTAGCAACTTTATGACTTACACTACCAAGAACCATTTTTTGAAAACTGTTTAAGCCACGTGTACCTAAAATGATAGCTTGATATTCACCACTATTTGAAACTTCAACCACTTTATCTGTTGGAGTACCGTGAACAATTTTAATTTTGTAATTCACATTGTGTTCTGTAAATAAATCTTTAATAGATTGTAATTTACTTTCCCTTTTTTGAGTTAGATTAGTTCCTTGGTGATCATGTAAAACATCTGTTTTTGATTCTTCAATATCTACAACCGTAAGTATTGTGACAATTGTATAATCACCTATAAAATTTAGTAACTCTTGGGCTGCACGTATACTATTTTTTGAACCATCTGCTGCAAGCAAAATTGAATTATACATAAAAAACACTCCTTAATTTAAATGAGTTTCATTTAAATAACTTAGTTCTGAAATAATTTTTCGGCTATCTGCGTTTAATTTTTCAACATACACAATATTGTTTTTCTCTTCAAATTTCCTAACAATCGTATCAATGGCATTTACTGCTGAATCATCCCATAGGTGAGCGTGATCAAAATTCAACACTATGACACTATCTTCAATATTAAAATCAATTTTCTCCATCATAGAATCAATTGATACAAAGAATATCTGACCTTTAAAAGAAAAACGATGCTGTTTACCTAACTCTTTATAAATAACTTCAACTTTAGAAATTTTAGTCGCAAAGAATATAGCACTGAAAACAACACCTACAACTACACCGATAGCTAAGTTATGTGTTATTAATACAATAATAACCGTTAAAACCATAACGAATGCATCTGTTTTAGGTGCTTTTTTTATATACTTAAATGAATTCCAATCAACAGTCCCGATAGAAACCATAACCATTATCCCTGCAAGAATTGGCATCGGGATTTGAACGACTACACCACCGAGAACAATAATCATAAACATAAGTACAATACCTGCTGTAAATGTAGACAATCTACTATTTGCACCTGACTTAACATTGATTACTGATTGTCCAATCATGGCACAACCTCCCATACCGCCAAAGAAACCAGTAATAATATTAGCAATCCCTTGACCTCTTGATTCTTTATTTTTACTACTGTGTGTATCTGTTGCATCATCTACAATTTTAGCTGTAAGTAGGCTTTCTACTAGACCCACAATAGCCATTGATAATGAATATGGGAAAATAATTTGAAGTGTTTCTAAATTAAAAGGAATGTTAGGGATTAAGAAATGAGGCAAAGTTTGCTTAATATTACCTAAATCACCTACGGTTCTTACGTCAGATCCTGTATACATATACAATGCTGTTAAAACAATTATAGCTATTAATGGGGCAGGTATAGCTTTATAAAATCTAGGAATAACATATACAATTAGTAAAGTTATAATAACGTATATATAAGTTGCTATAGATATATTAAAAATATGCTCTATTTGAGACATAAAAATCATAATACCCAATGCATTAACAAATCCAATCATAACTGGACGGGGAATAAATTTCATTAAACGACCGACTTTAAGTATTCCTAAAATTAATTGTATTAAACCCATCAATATCGTAGCAGCAAAAAGATATTCAACACCATGCTCTTTAACTAAAGGTGTGACTAAAAGCGCCACAGCCCCGGTGGCGCCAGAAATCATTGCAGGTCTACCACCCACTATAGCAGTAACAGTAGCAATGATAAATGCTGCATACAATCCCACCATCGGATCCACACCAGCAATAATTGAAAACGCAATTGCTTCTGGTATTAATGCTAGTGCTACAACGATACCAGCAAGTATATTCTTTCTAGGCTGATTGAACCATTCAGATTTTAATTTTTCAACCATCGCTTTCTCTCCTTTATATTAGTTATGCTGTAAAGTATAACATAAAAGTTTCATATGTATACCCCTTAATGAAACTATGTGTTATACTTTTTTATGTAAGGTGGTGTAATAAAATGAAATACGGCTACATTAGACCTGTAACAATAAATGACACTGTTACTGAACAAGCAAAGAAAATAGAAATATATACAAAAAATATTCTAAAAGAGACGCACGCTAATAATAAAAAAAGAAACGAACTAAATACATTATTAAATTCAAAATTAGTTTTTGGTGATACATTGTATATTACAGATTTGTGTATTATTGCAGATTCTACAAAACACTTAGTAGATATACTAGATTTACTTTCTGTCAAAGGAATTTCACTATATATAATTAATTTAAATAAAAATCTCATTGCAGATACCAATGAAAATTTTATAAAAACATTACATGAGATTACTGATTTTCAAAGAGACATTGTAAAATTTAGAACACGTATGGGGTTAGAGAATTATACAAGAGAAGGTAAACGTCTTGGTAGACCTAAACGTGATGATAAAAATTTAAGAGATGCTATAGAAATGTATATGAGTAAGAAATATACATTAGATGAGATAAAAGAAAAAACAAATATAAGTAGAGCCACATTATACAGACATTTAGATAAATAATACACTCCCCTTAGTTATTAAATAAGGGGAATGTATATAGAGTATGAGTATTTTAATTATTATTTATATTAATAAAATAGAATACCTAAAATAATACCAATAAATACAATAGCCCAAGAAGTAAGTTTAAAATACATTAATATTCTTTCTCATTTAAATAATTAGCTGTTTTAATCACTTCATCATAATTACGACATAAACGATTGCCTTAATAAAAATAGTATGAGACTCAGACCAATAGTTACTTGTGTTTCTTCCTTGTTCGAAAGAAAATATAAGTGTAGATATATAATATAAAAAGAGAGTGTACAGAAAATGGTTATTTTCTGTACACTCTCTTTTTATATCTAGATATATAGCTAGTATACATATTTTAGTGTTCAATAACCCAACAGAAAATCTATGTTCATAAATAGGGTTAGAATTAAGTTATGGTACAATGAAAATGTACATAGGAGGTTTGTATTTTGAAAATAGGTTATGCAAGAGTCTCAACTGGTTTGCAAAATTTGAATTTGCAGGAAGATCGATTAAATCAATATGGTTGTGAAAAGATATTTAGCGATCATATAAGTGGATCAAAAAGTAAACGTCCTGGTTTAGATAAAGCTATTGAATTTGCGAGGTCAGGAGATACGATTGTTGTTTGGAGACTAGATAGATTAGGACGTAACATGGAAGATTTAATCACATTAGTTAATGAACTTAATAATCGAGGCGTGAGTTTTCATAGTTTAGAAGAAAATATAACAATGGATAAATCAAGTTCTACAGGACAATTGTTATTTCATTTATTCGCAGCGTTTGCAGAATTTGAACGTAACTTAATTTTAGAACGTTCTTCAGCGGGGCGAATTGCAGCTCGTGCCAGAGGGCGCTATGGAGGTCGACCCGAAAAATTAAATAAAAAAGATTTGACTTTACTCAAAACACTTTATGATAATGGAACACCAATTAAAACTATTGCAGAGCAATGGAAAGTTTCACGTACAACAATCTATCGCTATCTCAATAAGTTAAATAATCAAGAAAATAAAGGTAAATAAAAATATTACTAAGTTTTAAGAAAGCTAAAAACCAGACAGGATCTACCCTAATTGAACAATTAGGAGCCCTTGTAAAATACAGTTTCTAAATGTATGATTAGGGTGTATGAGAAAGGGTGTTGAAAATGATAGTTGGTTATGCACGAGTATCAACCATTGATCAGAATTTAGATAGACAGATTGAAAATTTAGAAGCATTTGGTGCTGAAAAAATATTCACAGAAAAACAATCAGGTAAATCGATTGAAGATAGACCTATTTTTATAGAAACATTGAACTTTGTAAGAATGGGAGATCGTTTAATCGTTGAATCGATTGACCGTCTAGGAAGAAATTATGACGAGATTATTCAAACGGTGAACTATTTAAAAGAAAAAGAAGTTCAATTAATGATTACAAGCTTGCCTATGATGAATGAAGCAATTGGTAACCCATTATTAGATAAGTTCATGAAAGATTTAATCATTCAAATTTTAGCAATGATTTCAGAACAAGAAAGAAATGAAAGTAAGCGTAGGCAAGCACAGGGAATTAAGGTAGCGAAAGAAAAAGGTATCTATAAAGGCAGACCTGTCCTTTACTCACCAAACGCGAAAGACCCACAGAAACGTTTAGTTTATCAACGTGTTGTAGAAATGTTAGATCAAGGAATTTCTATTAGTAAAATTGCTAAAGAAGTAGATATTACAAGACAGACCGTATATCGAATTAAAAATGAAAGAACAAAATAATTAATAAAATGAGTAAAAAGTGATTGTATAACACATTAGGAAATGATAATATGTTATACAATAACCTGCTTCTTTTAATTTAAAATTCTAAACTTTATTAAACTGTAAAAATGATAATTTCAAACTTCTTCATATTTTTCCCTTTAATAAGATATGAAGACGAAACATCTCTTCCAAAAGATAAGTAAAAAAGTGAGCGTTATTATCTATATAGACAATAACGCTCACTTTTAGTTTCATTGTTATTTTTCCAATCCATCAGTTAAAACATCTAAATTATACTCTAAATATTTAAGATAAGTATCAGCTACGCCACCTTCTTTACTAATTTCATCAGAGTAAATTGGTTTCTTGTAAATTGATACGCCACTTTCTTTAGATACGGTTTCCATTGGACGCTTATCTACGTTTGATTCTACAAATAAGTGAGATGGCTCATTTTTATCAATAAATTTTACTAAATCTTTGATTTGTTCTGGAGATCCATTCTCGTCCGTGTCTATCGCCCAAATATAACCTTCTTTTAGGTCATAACGGTCTGTTAAATATTGGAAAGCTTGTTCACTCGCTACAAAAACACGATCTTTCTTAGGAATATCGCCTAATTGTTTTTCATAATCATCTTCGATGTTATGTAATTTTTTTAAATATGCTTTTTCATTTTCTTTATAATAATCTTTGTTTTTTGGATTTCTTTCAGATAAAGATTTCGTGATATTTTTAATCATTTTTTCTCCTACTTTCGGATCAATAAATGCATGAGGGTTCACTTCTTTTTTGCCATCTTCATCTTTAATGTATTTAGGTTTAACACCTTCTGATGTTTTTATCGCATTTTCTTTTGAAAAATCAGAAGACTCTAAAGCTTTAAATAACCAACCTTTACTGCCACCTTCTAAATTCAATCCATTATAGAAAACCAAATCGGCACTCGAGATATGTTTAATGTCATCTGGTTTAGGATCGTAGTCATGCGGGTCAGTGCCTGTAGGCACTAAATTTTTAACTTCAACGTGCTCTCCGCCAATTTCTTTAACCATATCATCAATCATAGAAAAACTTGTGACCACTTTGATTTTATCTTTATCTACTGATTCTAATTCTTTATCTGAATCACCGTCTTTATCTCCATTACTACAAGCTGCTAAAACAACAGAAAGTGTAATGGTGAATAAAAATAATATCACTTTTTTCATTATAAAAATCCTCCTAAGTTAATGTTTAATCATTCTCCACAATAGCCCATTTCTAGGTGCTAAGAAGAATGTGATAATAAATATAGCTGTAATAACTAATACAATAACCACACCTGAAGGTAAGTTAAATGTAAAACTAAAGAACAACCCAATAATAGATGAAATAGCACCTATCAACGCTGATAAAAGAATCATGGTTGATAGTCTTTTAGTCAGTAAATAAGCTGTCGAAGCTGGCGTAATCAATAAAGAAACAACTAAAATAACACCGACGGTTTGTAATGAGGCAACAGTTACTAACGTTAATAACACCATGATTGTGTAATGGATGAATTTTGTTGGTAAACCTGAAGCTGCAGCCATGGTTGGATCAAACGTTGATAGTAAAAATTCTTTATAAAAGATCACTACAATAATTAAGACAATCGCAGCGACAATAAATGTTAATGTTCGATCCTGTTCTTTAACTGTCAGTACATTACCAAATAAAATTTCCGTTAAATCTATGGACGATTGCGCTTTCGTAACAAGTAAAACCCCTAAAGCTAGAAAGGCAGAAAAAACAATACCTATAGATGAATCGCTTTTGATTTTACTGTTTTGGTTAACGAAACCGATTCCTAAAGCTGCCATAATCCCAAAGACTACCGCACCGTAGAAAAAATTAATGCCCATCATATAAGAAATAGCTACACCCGGTAGAACTGCATGTGAGATAGCATCTCCCATTAGCGCCAAACTTCTTAATACGATGAAACAACCAATAACGCCACAGATGATTCCGATGACAACAGAAGTTACAAGTGCTCTTTGAAGAAAACTAAACTGAAATAACTCATGTATAAATTGACTAATCATTTTTATCCCCACTTTCAGAAGGGATCAAAATATTTGTGCCAAAGGCTTGTGCTAAGTTATCTCCCGTAAACACATTTTCAACAAAACCAAAATCGATTAAATGTTTATTTAAAAGAATAAGGCTATCGAAATATTTACTGACTTTGGATAAGTCATGATGAACAATTAAAATTGTTTTTCCAGATTCAGCTAGTTCTTTTAATAAATCAACAATGATATTTTCACTTGTAATATCGATGCCAACAAAAGGTTCATCAAGTAATATCAAATCTGTTTTCTGAACTAACGTTCTAGCAATTAACACTCGTTGAAATTGTCCTCCTGATAGCTCCCCTATTTGTCGATCTTTATATTCCGACATATCCACTTTGTTAAGGGCTTCTGTTGCCATTGCTTTTTCTTTTTTCCCAGGTAACTGCCACGGTTTTAACCGAGGGTATATACCTAAAATGACACAATCTAAAACTTTCATAGGAAACGTTGTATCGATATTACTTTTTTGTTCGACGTATGAAAGATTTTTAAGTTGCTTATGTATAGGCTTACTTTTAAAAAATGTTTGTCCTTTGTGTGGTATTAAATTAATCATTGCTTTAATCAAAGTTGATTTACCTGCCCCATTTGGGCCAATAATCCCAACAATTTGTCCTTCTATCATTTGTAAAGAAACATCTTGTAAAGCTCGGGTTTGATTATCATAAACCACTGACAAGTTTTGTACATCTAACACGCTATTCCCTTCTTTCTTCACTTGCGTAAATAATATATTTAGGATAACCTAAATATATTATTTAGTCAAACGAAAATTTGAAGTTTGGCTAGCTATTTCTGCTTTAAAAATCAAAATTGTAGGTGGGATCATGATTACTGATGCGCAAAAGAAATATTTGAAAATTATCTTCCAATTAGGTGGAGACATTGAGCTAGTGTCTAATAAAATGTTATCTAAAAAGTTAGGAGCAGCGCCCCCTTCAATTAGCCAAATGTTAGATCGATTAACCGAAGCAGGTTTTGTCAAAAGTGAACATTATCGTGGTGTTATGTTAACTAAGAAAGGATTAACTTATACGATAGAAATGACTAACAATCATGAGATTATTAAAGCGTTTTTCATAAAAGTATTAAATATCAACTCTTCTGAAGTCAACCAAGAGGTTGATTTAATCGAAAATCACGTATCAGATAAATTTGTTCAACGTTTATCTGAATACTTAAGAACAAAACAATTTTAAAAAGGATGATTAACTATGAAGCTTTTTAATAAAAAGTACAGTACAAAGCAACAATTATTCTCTCCCAGCCCTCAAAATAAGAATACGAATCATAAATAAATGAGGCTGGGACATAATTTCTAACAAATTAGCCAGTAAATGAGTTTATTATAAATTCATTTACTGGCTTCTTTATTTACAATACTACGTATTGTTGGCTCGTTTTCTTAGGGGACAGCTTCAGCCTGTAGTCTTCAACTTGTCCTGTTCCCTCAAGAGTCTCGCCAAAATACTTTGTATTTATATGTAATTTTACATTGAAATACTTTAAAAAAATAAGGCACTTTCGTATAATTTAATAAATGTCACTAAACTAAATTAACGAGGTGCCTTATGTATAAAGATTATAACATGACTCAACTTACTCTACCATTGGAAACTTCAGTTCTTATCCCCACAAATGATATTTCACGACATGTCAATGATATTGTAGAAACAATTCCTAAAACTGAATTCGATGAATTCAGACATCATCGTGGTGCAACCTCATACCATCCCAAAATGATGTTAAAAGTCATTCTATATGCCTACACACAATCTGTGTTTTCAGGACGTAAGATAGAAAAATTACTTAATGATAGCATCCGGATGATGTGGTTATCACAAAATCAAAAGCCTTCTTATAAAACGATTAATCGATTTAGAGTCAATCCAAAAGTAGATGCTTTATTAGAATCATTATTTATTCAATTTCATAGTCAGTGTTTGAAACAACATCTTATAGATGATCAAACCATTTTTATTGATGGTACGAAAGTTGAGGCGAATGCCAATCGATATACATTTGTATGGAAAAAAAGTATTCAAAACCATGAGACAAAGATGAATGAAGATTCTAAAGCACTCTATCACGAATTGGTAACAAATAAAATTATACCTGAGATTAAAAAAGATCACGATAATGACTTAACAAAGGAAGAAATAGATTTGATTGGTAGTCATTTGGATAAAGAAATCGAAGATTTAAATCAACATATCGATAATGAAAAATGTACTAAAATAAGAAAACAAATACGGCTCAAAAGAACTAAAATTAAACAATATAAAAAGCAAATTAATGATTACTCTGGGCGAAAGTATAAATACGACGTCCAAAAATCTATTTTAAAGGATAGAAATAGTTATTCTAAAACAGATCATGATGCCACATTTATGAGAATGAAAGAAGATCATATGAAAAATGGACAACTCAAGCCAGGTTATAATTTACAAATAGCGACAAATTCTCAATTCGTTTTATCTTATAATGTGTATCAAAATCCGACTGATACAAGAACGATGATACCATTTTTAAATTCAATTCAAGAGACCTACGGTCATTTACCTGAATATATTGTAGCTGATGCAGGTTATGGTAGCGAGCCCAATTATATGGCAATTATAGATGATTTTAATCGAATACCACTTATAACCTACGGTATGTTTATAAAAGATAAAACTAAAAAATATAAAAGCGACATCTTTAACACTCAAAATTGGGATTATGACGAAATTAACGATGAATATATTTGTCCAAACAATAAGCGATTGGGTTTTAAAAGATATGCCTATCGGCATGATAAATATGGGTTTAAGAGAGACTTCAAATTATATGAATGTGATGATTGTTCAGAATGTCCTCTGAGACACCAATGCATGAAATACAATTCAAAAACGAATAAAAAAATAATGAAAAATTATAATTGGGAATATTTTAAAGCCCAAATTAATAAAAAGCTTTCAGAACCAAAAATAAAAACCATCTACAGTCAAAGAAAAATTGATGTGGAGCCTGTTTTTGGATTTATGAAGGCTATTTTGGGTTTCACTCGAATGTCCGTTCGAGGGATAAATAAAGCCAAAAGAGAACTAGGATTTGTGCTAATGGCACTTAATATAAGAAAAGTAACAGCTCAACGAGCTGAAAATAATCAAAAAAATTATAAAAAAGACAATTTCTATATTATTTCAATAGAAATTGTCTCAGACTGTCGACAAAGTCCTACGGACTTGT
>NZ_KV820945.1:0-3932 GCF_001815505.1 Staphylococcus sp. HMSC072B07
AACCATATGGTCAAGGTACAACAGAACAAGAAGTGAAAGATAAAGTCACAGTACCAGACTTCCCTAAAGACAAAGGTACACCGACAATCAAAGTCGATAATCCGGCACAAATTCCAAATGGTCAAACACCAGGAACGGTAGAAGTCCCAGTCACAGTGACTTATCCGGACGGTACAAAAGATCATGTGAAAGTTCCAGTAACTGTAGGAGAACAACCACAAAGAGACAAATATGAACCTACAGTAGGAGAAATCACAAAACCATACGGTACACCAACTACTGCGGAAGAAGTTCAAGAAAAAGTAAGTGTTCCAGAATTTCCTAAAGAAAAAGGCACACCTGTAGTAACGATAACGGATCCAACAAAATTACCAAATGGTCAAACAAGTGGCGTGTTCCAAGTCCCAGTCACAGTGACATATCCAGATAAAACAACAGACACAGTAAATGTGAAAGTAACAGTCGGACCAAAAAATTCTGAAACTTATCAACCAACAACAGGAGAAATTACGAAACCATATGGAACTCCAACTACTGTGGAAGAAGTCAAAGGCAAAGTAAATGTACCTAACTTCCCTAAAGAAGGCACTCAACCTGTAATCACAGTTGATACAAATAAATTGCCAAATGGACAAGTTAGTGGAGAAACTCAAGTCCCTGTCACAGTGACATATCCAGATAAAACAACAGACACAGTGAATGTGAAAGTAACCGTAGGACCGAAAGATTCAGACACTTATGAACCAACAATTCAACCAATTAAAAAACCATTTGGTCAAAACACAACAGAACAAGAGGTTAAAGACAAAGTAACAGTCCCAGATTTTCCAACGGATAAAGGTACACCGACAGTCAAAGTCGATAATCCGGCACAAATACCAAACGGTCAAACACCAGGAACAGTAGATATCCCTGTAACAGTCACATATCCAGACGGAACAAAAGATCATGTGAAAGTTCCAGTAACAGTAGGAGACCAACCGCAAAATGATAAATACGAACCAACAGCAGGAGAAATCACAAAACCATATGGTACACCGACTACTGAAAATGAAGTCAAAGATAAAGTAAGTATTCCAAACTTCCCTAAAGAAGGCGACCAACCAGTTATTAGTGTTGATACAACGAAAGTCCCTGACGGCAAAACAAGTGGAGAATTCGAAGTCCCAGTAACCGTGACTTATCCGGATAAAACAACAGATACAGTTAATGTGAAAGTCACTGTAGGTCCGAAAAACTCAGACACTTATGAACCGAAATTTGAAAATATCACAAAACCATTTGGTCAAAATACAACTGAACAAGAAGTGAAAGACAAAGTAACAGTCCCAGATTTCCCAACGGATAAAGGTACACCAGTGGTAACAGTGGATGATTCAACTAAGATTCCGAACGGTCAAACATCTGGCGTATTTGATGTACCTGTAACCGTCACTTACCCAGACAAAACAACAGACAAAGTCACAGTGAAAGTAACAGTCGGTGAACAACCGGATAATGTGAAATATGATCCTAAAGCAGGAGAAATCACTAAACACTTTGGTGAAAAAGCTACACCGGATGAAGTGAAATCAAAAGTGACTGTTCCAGGATATCCAGAAAACAGTCAACCATATACAGTGACAGTAGATGAAGCAAAAATTCCAGACGGTCAAACACCGGGAGAAGTAGAAGTTCCAGCCACAGTAACTTATCCGGATAAAACAACAGATATTGTTAACGTGAAAGTGACAACAGGACCAAAAGATTCAGACACGTATGAACCGACTACAGGAGAGATTAAAAAACCATACGGTACACCTACAACTGAAGAAGAAATAAAAGGAAAAGTAAGTGTTCCGGACTTCCCTAAAGAAGGCGATCAACCAGTTATTACTGTGGACACAAGTAAAGTGCCTGATGGTCAAACAAGTGGTGAATTTGAAGTTCCAGTTACAGTCACATATCCAGACAAAACAACAGACGTTGTGAAAGTTAAAGTAACAGTTGGACCAAAAGATTCAGTTACGTATGAACCTATAACACAACCAATAGTAAAACCTTTTGGTACACCGACTACAGCGGATGAAGTTAAAGGAAATGTTACAATTCCAAACTTACCTAAAGAAGGTACTCAACCAGTTATTACTATCGATGACGAAACAAAAGTACCAAATGGTCAAACACCTGGCGTATTTGATGTTCCTGTAACAGTCACTTACCCAGATAAAACAACTGATAAAGTCACAGTTAAAGTTACAGTCGGCGAACAACCGGATAACGTGAAATATGATCCTAAAGCCGGAGAAATCGTTAAACACTTTGGTGAAAAAGCAACACCAGATGAAGTGAAATCAAAAGTGACTGTTCCAGGTTACCCAGAAAATGGTCAACCATATACAGTGACAATAGATGAAACAAAAATTCCAGATGGTCAAACGCCAGGAGAAGTAGAAGTTCCAGTCACAGTGACATATCCAGATAAAACAACAGATATTGTCAATGTAAAAGTTACAACTGGACCGAAAGATTCAGATACGTATGAACCAACAACACAACCAATCACAAAACCATTTGGTCAAGGCACAACAGAACAAGAAGTGAAAGACAAAGTCACAGTACCAAACTTCCCGGCGGATAAAGGTACACCAGTAGTAACAGTAGATGATCCAACGAAATTGCCTGATGGAAATACTCACGGAGTATTCGATGTCCCTGTGACAGTCACTTATCCAGATAAAACAACAGACAAAGTAACAGTTAAAGTGACCGTAGGGGATCAACCGCAAAAAGATATATATGAACCGACAACAGGAGAAATCACAAAACCATACGGAACTCCAACTACTGAAGACGAAGTAAAAGGTAAAGTAAGCGTTCCGGACTTCCCTAAAGAAGGAAACCAACCAGTAATAACGGTTGACACAACGAAAATTCCTAATGGTCAAACAAGCGGTGAGTTCGAAGTCCCAGTCACAGTGACTTATCCAGATAAAACAACAGATACAGTGAATGTAAAAGTTACTGTTGGACCAAAAGATTCAGACACTTATGAACCAACAGTTCAACCAATCACAAAACCATACGGTCAGGGCACAACAGAACAAGAAGTGAAAGATAAAGTTACAGTACCAAACTTCCCGGTGGATAAAGGTACACCAGTAGTAACAGTAGATGATCCAACGAAATTGCCTGATGGAAATACTCACGGAGTATTCGATGTCCCAGTTACTGTTACTTATCCGGATAAAACAACAGATAAAGTAACAGTTAAAGTCACTGTAGGCGATCAACCGCAAAAAGATATATATGAACCGACTGCGGGAGAAATCGTAAAACCGTACGGAACTCCAACTACTGAAGACGAAGTAAAAGGTAAAGTAAGCGTTCCAGATTTCCCTAAAGAAGGAGACCAACCAGTTATTACGGTTGACACAACTAAAATACCTGACGGTCAAACACCAGGTGAATTCGAAGTTCCAGCGACAGTCACATATCCGGATAAAACAACAGACACAGTTAATGTGAAAGTAACAGTAGGACCAAAAGATTCAGACACTTATGAACCGGTAACACAATCAATCACTAAACCATACGGTCAAGGCACAACAGAACAAGAAGTGAAAGATAAAGTTACAGTACCAAACTTCCCAGCAGATAAAGGAACACCGGTAGTAACAGTAGATGATCCAACGAAATTGCCTGATGGAAACACTCATGGCGTATTTGATGTTCCAGTGACAGTTACTTATCCAGACGGTACAAAAGACCACGTGGTAGTTAAAGTGACTGTAGGAGACCAACCAGAAAATGTAAAATACGATCCTAAAGCAGGAGAGGTAACTAAACATTATGGTGAAACAACAACACTTGATGAAGTAAAAGAAAAAGTGACTGTCCCAGGATATCCAGAAAACGGCCAACCATTCACAGTGACAGTAGATGAAACAAAA
>NZ_KV820945.1:4032-4317 GCF_001815505.1 Staphylococcus sp. HMSC072B07
AGTGACAGTAGATGAAACAAAAATTCCTGACGGTCAAACTAGCGGCGAGTTCGAAGTACCGGTTACAGTGACTTATCCAGATAAAACAACAGATACAGTGAATGTGAAAGTTACAGTCGGTCCAAAAGATTCAGACACTTATGAACCAACAGTCAAACCAATTGAAAAACCGTTCGGCCAAGGCACAACTGAACAAGAGGTCAAAGATAAAGTGACAATACCGAACTTCCCAGCGGATAAAGGTACACCGGTAGTAACAGTTGACGATTCAACAAAAGTACCTAA
>NZ_KV820945.1:4417-4663 GCF_001815505.1 Staphylococcus sp. HMSC072B07
ATGTGCCAGTAACGGTGACATATCCAGACGGTACAAAAGATCATGTAACAGTCAAAGTTACAGTGACCCCACAACCGCAAAATGATAAATATGAACCGACTGCGGAAGAAATCGTAAAACCATACGGAACTCCAACTACTGAAGACGAAGTAAAAGGTAAAGTAAGCGTTCCGGACTTCCCTAAAGAAGAAGACCAACCAATTATTACTGTAGATACAACAAAAGTACCTGACGGTAAAACAAGCG
>NZ_KV820945.1:4763-4964 GCF_001815505.1 Staphylococcus sp. HMSC072B07
ATACAACAAAAGTACCTGACGGTAAAACAAGCGGTGAGTTTGAAGTGCCAGTCACAGTCACTTATCCGGATAAAACAACAGATACAGTGAATGTGAAAGTAACAGTCGGTCCAAAAGATTCAGACACTTATGAACCAACTGTCCAACCGATTGAAAAACCATTTGGTCAAGGCACAACTGAACAAGAGGTCAAAGATAAAG
>NZ_KV820945.1:5064-5413 GCF_001815505.1 Staphylococcus sp. HMSC072B07
CACAACTGAACAAGAGGTCAAAGATAAAGTGACAGTACCTAACTTCCCAGTGGATAAAGGTACACCAGTGGTCACAGTGGAAGATCCAACTAATTTACCTGATGGAAATACTCATGGGGTATTTGATGTGCCGGTTACAGTCACTTATCCAGATGGTACAAAAGACCATGTAGTAGTTAAAGTTACTGTAGGCGATCAACCAGATAATGTGAAATACGATCCTAAAGCAGGAGAGGTAACTAAACATTATGGTGAAACAACAACACCTGATGAAGTAAAAGGAAAAGTTACTGTTCCAGGATATCCAGAAAACGTCCAACCATTCACAGTGACAGTAGATGAAACAAAA
>NZ_KV820945.1:5513-6413 GCF_001815505.1 Staphylococcus sp. HMSC072B07
GACTGCGGGAGAAATCACAAAACCATATGGCACAGCAACTACTGAAGATGAAGTCAAAGGTAAAGTAAGTGTTCCGGATTTCCCTAAAGAGGGCGACCAACCTGTAATCACAGTGGATACAACAAAAGTACCTGACGGTAAAACAAGCGGCGAGTTCGAAGTTCCAGTCACAGTGACTTATCCAGATAAAACAACGGATGTTGTGAAAGTTAAAGTAACAGTCGGACCGAAAGATTCTGACACTTATGAACCAACAGTGAAACCGATTGAAAAACCATTTGGTCAAGGTACAACTGAAGGTGAAGTGAAAGGCAAAGTGACAGTACCGAACTTCCCAGCAGATAAAGGAACACCAGTAGTAACAGTGGATGACCCAACTAAAATTCCGAACGGTCAAACACCAGGTGAATTCGATGTGCCAGTAACGGTGACATATCCAGACGGTACGAAAGATCATGTGGTAGTGAAAGTCACAGTGACTCCGCAACCACAAAATGAAAAATATGAACCGACTGCGGGAGAAATCACAAAACCATATGGCACACCAACTACTCCAGAAGAAGTTAAAGGCAAAGTAAGTGTTCCAGATTTCCCTAAAGAAGGAGATCAACCAGTTATTACTGTAGATACAACGAAAGTAACTGACGGTAAAACAAGCGGCGAGTTCGAAGTTCCAGTCACAGTGACTTATCCAGATAAAACAACGGATACAGTGAATGTAAAAGTTACGGTCGGTCCAAAAGACTCCGATACTTATGAACCAACGACTCAACCAATCACAAAACCATTTGGTCAAGGTACAACTGAACAAGAAGTCAAAGACAAAGTCACAGTACCAAACTTCCCAGCTGACAAAGGAACACCGATAGTAACAGTTGACGATTCAACAAAAGTACCTAA
>NZ_KV820945.1:6513-7297 GCF_001815505.1 Staphylococcus sp. HMSC072B07
TATGGCACACCAACTACTCCAGAAGAAGTTAAAGAAAAAGTAAGTGTTCCAGACTTCCCTAAAGATGGTGGCAAAGTTGTTGTTACAATTGATGACCCAACAACAGTACCTAGTGGAAACGCATCAGGAGTCTTTGAAGTACCAGTAACGGTGACATATCCAGACGGCACAAAAGATCATGTAACAGTTAAAATTGTTGTAACACCACAACCAGAAAACGCTAAATATGAACCAGTGTCTAAAGATATTGAAAAACCATATAATCAACCAACAACTGTAAACGAAATCGTAAACCAAGTAACTGTCCCTGATTACCCAACAACAGGTAATCAACCAAAAGTTACTGTAGATAACCCAGCATTAATCCCTGACGGCAAAGTTCCAGGTGAATATGAAGTACCAGTAACGGTGACATATCCAGATGGCACAAAAGATCATGTAACAGTTAAAGTTGTTGTAACACCACAACCAGAAAATGATAAATATGAACCAGTATCTAAAGATATTGAAAAACCATATAATCACCCAACAACTGTAAACGAAATCGTAAATCAAGTAACTGTACCTGATTATCCAACAGAAGGTAACCAACCAAAAGTAACAGTAGATAATCCAGCATTAATCCCTGATGGTAAAGTTCCAGGTGAATATGAAGTACCAGTAACAGTCACTTATCCAGACGGTACAAAAGATCATGTATCTGTGAAAGTAACAGTAGGTCCGAAAGATTCAGATGTCTTTGAACCAGTAGCTGGAAAAGTTGAAAAACCATATGGTACACCAA
>NZ_KV820945.1:7397-19021 GCF_001815505.1 Staphylococcus sp. HMSC072B07
TTACAGTGACATACCCAGATGGTTCGACTGACCACGTAACAGTTAAAGTAACGGTTAATCCACAACCAGAAAATGATAAATATGAACCAGTATCTAAAGATATTGAAAAACCATATAATCACCCAACAACTGTAAACGAAATCACAAACCAAGTAACTGTTCCAGGTTACCCTGATACTGAAAATCCATATAAAGTTACAGTGGATAATCCAACATTAATCCCAAGTGGTTCAATTTCAGGTGTGTATGATGTACCAGTAACAGTCACTTATCCAGACGGCACAAAAGATCACGTATCTGTGAAAGTGACAGTAGGTCCGAAAGCTTCAGATGTCTTTGAACCAGTTGCTGGAAAAGTTGAAAAACCATATGGTACACCAACTACAATTGAAGATGTTGTTTCTAAAGTAACTGTACCAGGCTATTCTAAAGTGGATAATCCTTATAAAGTTACTGTAGACAATCCATCTGTATTACCTAATGGAAACACACCAGGTGTATACGATGTTCCAGTTACAGTGACATACCCAGATGGTTCGACTGACCATATTATTGTGAAAGTAGTCGTTGGTCCAAAAGATTCAGATACGTATGAACCGACAACTCAACCAATTGAAAAACCGTATGGCAGTCATACAACGATTGATGAAATTGTAGGTAAAGTAACTGTTCCAGGTTACCCTGATACTGAAAAACCATATAAAGTTACAGTGGATAATCCAACATTAATCCCAAGTGGTTCAATTCCAGGTGTGTATGATGTCCCAGTAACAGTCACTTATCCAGATGGCACAACTGACCATATAAATGTCACAATCACTGTTCATCCGCAACCAGATGCTGATGTATACAATCCTGGATATAACGATGTCCAAGTGAACCCTGGAGAGTCTATTGAAATTCCTCAAGTCAAAGATGATGTTCCAACTGGCACACGCTTTGAAATTCCGAGTGAATCAGGAATAGATAAAGATTGGACAGTTACAGTAAATCCTGATACTGGTAAAATTACAGTTACAGTACCAGAAGATGCTGCTGAAGGAGATGTTGTTACAGTTATAGTTAAAGTGACATATCCAGATGGTTCAACAGAAAATGTTACTGTTGATGTCACAGTACATGATTCAATTGCACCAGAAGCACCAGTTGTGAACCCAATTGAAGCAGGAGACAGAACTGTCACAGGAACTGGCAAAGAACCAGGTTCAACTGTAACAGTGGCATTCCCAGACGGATCTACTGTAACAACTAAAGTAGATAAAGATGGTAATTGGAAAGTAGATGTTCCTGAAGCTGTAACATTGAAAGATGGAGACAATGTGAAAGCAGTAATTACTGATGAAGCAGGCAATGTTTCAAAAGAAACAGTAACACCAGTTAAAGATACAGTTGCACCAGAAGCACCAGTTGTTAATGTAATTCATGCTGGAGATAAAGTAGTCACAGGTACTGCTGAACCAGGTACAACAGTTACTGTAACGTTCCCTAATGGCACAGTAGTTACAGTCAAAGTTGGACAAGATGGCACATGGTCAGTGGATGTTCCTTCTAATGTAATGTTGAAAGATGGAGATAAAGTAACTGTAGTTGCTACTGATAAAGCAGGTAATATTTCTAAATCATCAACTGCAATCGTAGTAGGCGACAAAGAAGTTGTACCTGCTCCGAATAAAGAAAAAATTAATACACCAGAATCTGGTGGAACAAACACAATTGATACGAACACAACTGATGGAAACAATAAATCTTCTAAAGTTGGAGTATCAACAGTGAAAGATGAATCTTCAAATAAAACAGCTGACAAATCAAAAGCAAAATCAACTGCTAAAGCTTTACCAGATACAGGTAAAGACACTGTTAATAGCGGCGTATTATTTGGCGGATTATTCGCAGCCCTAGGTTCAATCTTGTTATTCAGAAGACGTCGTAATCACGATGACAATAAATAAAACTAAATCATAAGTAGTTTTTAGACCGTACACTTTATTGGGTACGGTCTTTTTTATGCATATAGGGAAATCCCCGATTTTGTAATTTAGTACAATTGAATTTAGAAAAAAGTATTCAACTTTTACGATTAATAAGCTATGATAAACAAAGTTAACTCTCATAAGAGCCCCTTTTTAATTCCTAACACAAACATTTTCTAGTTTGTTTTGACACTTTTAATTCACTTCTAACTATCACTTTTTAATTCATTTTTTAGACACCTTTTTCTTAATTTTATACTTGATAGGAGAATCAATGATGGACTATACCTACAATATTTTTACTTCGTCCGTATGTAATTTTGACTTAATGCACGACAACCAATATATTACTGTGTACTTTGTGATAAGTGGTTTGGCTAAAGTAACTATTGATGAGATCGAATTAGAATATGGAACTGGCGATATATTTGTCACAACCCCAGAAATGAAATACTCACAGATCCAAAGTATCGATGGCAGTATTGTTTGCCTCTCTATCAATAAAGTACACTTCAATAAATATTATTTAAGAAATGCGCGTAACATCACTAAAACAGACCAAACACAGCTTAGTATGAAAAAAGCGTTTATGAACTATATTCGTTTTATGTATGAAGAAGATTTATTTATGGCTGATATCAATATCATTAAACTCATTAATTATTTGCATATATACTACAGCGAAAGTGAAAGCTATGTTTTTAATTTCACTACAAATGAGAATGTGTTAAAAGCTGTTTCACACGTTAATCATAATTTTAAAGCACCATTAAAGTTAAGCGATGTCGCGCAAGTACTTTATGTAAACAGTAGTTTTCTTTCGAGAAAGTTCAAAGAGGAGATGCAGATAGGTTTTAATGAATATGTAAGACGACTCAAGCTTTATAAATTAGCTGAAGAATTACTCATCCGCGGTAATGAAAACGAGTTATGGAAAGAATATAATTTTGCGAGTTATCGTACATATTTAAAAAACTTTAAAAACCAATTTCACATGAGTCCCAAAGAATTTATCAACCAAGCTCAATATTATAAACGGGCAGAAAATATGATATCTGAATTGATTTATAGAGAAGCTTTGTCCTATTTAGAAACAGTAAACAACTAAAAATTTAAGGGATATTCATCGCTTGCACTTTTTTTACTTTTGACATGCACTTTTTTTACTATTCCTTTGATGTCTATTTATTTTCGAAAAAAATCAGTTAATATAAATTTTGTTCTCTTAAAAAGAGGATGTAAGCAAATGATTTTTAGAAAAGAACACTCAGCATATAGACACAGACACATCGGAGGAACAACAATGAAACAACCCAATCGTAGACTTGATTTTTTGCCTAATAAGCAAAACAAGTACTCTATCCGTAAATTCACGGTAGGAACCGCTTCTATCCTTGTAGGAGCAACACTCATGTTTGGCCTCAGTCATGACGCCCAAGCAGCAGAAGAACAAACATCTAGTACAGACACCACTCAAACTCAGTCTGAATCACCAAATCCTAACTCAGACACAACGTCTCAACCAACCCAAGAGACAAAAACAACAGCAGTCGTTACACCACCTGTAACAACAGAAGCTCCTGCCTCTGAAAATACTGCACCTCATAATCCAGAATTAAACCAAACAACATCAGAAGCACCGACAACTATAGAACAAGCACCACAACCAGAAGAAACAAATCCAACAGCAAAAGACACAACTCCAGAATCAACACCAACGATTGACCCAACATCAGAATCAACACCAACGATTCATACACGCGCAAAGCGTTCATTAGACACAGAACCACCAGTTGAACAAGTTGAAGCACCAGTCAATAATGAAACGTACAAGGGAAAAATCATTGATTATAATGGCAGTAATTTAGTGAAGAAAGTAGCGAATCCAGGACAAACAGTTGCACCAGATTATATTGATTTTTCACCTAAATTTAAAGATCATGACAGTAAATCTTATTCTTTCCTAACGAACAAAGAAACAATGACAAGTAAAAAAACTACAACTACAAATGGTGGTGGCATTCACGCCTACTTTGGTGATTACATTACGCTCGATGATAATCAACCAGAAGCCTATGTATATATCAATAATGTAGGTACAGCGAACGGTCATAAAGTAGATGCCTTGGTACATGTCAAAATGGATCCACCATCTAAAAAATTTCCAACTAATAAAAGATATTTCTTCACTTCAGGTCGAGACATGTTGTCTATGACTTCTCAAGATGGTGGTGGTGCAACAGCTAACATTAAATTCATGTCTAATATCGATAAGACAAAACTAGACGGTTTTTATAATAAGGTTACTAACGGTACGTCTATTACTTCTGTAATAGAAGAGCTAAAGACTCTCAATGATAAACTTCATCCTGTAAGCGGGTTATTAAATATTTATGATCTTGATGATTATGATCGAAATAAAGAAGTAGATGTTAGAAAGTCCGTCACTTTTAACCGAAATGAAATTAACGAACTGTATATTAGTAGTAACACTCTTTCAGAGGCTACAGCTAATTTAGAGTTAAAAGATAATAAAGTCATTATTTCGACAGGTGAACACCCAAGAGGGGCTGTTGAAGATTATCCAAATAGAGTAACTGCCACTTTCAAAGATAAGAGTGAATTGACTTATAGTATGACTGGAAGAAATGCATCAGGTACAGCGTTTCATGTAAAAGGTATCTTACTAGTACCAGTACAACCTTATACAGTTCAAGTCGTTAATCCAACTGGAAATGATGATGCGAAAGTAACAATCACCCAGTATATTCCAACAAGAGAAGTACATCAAACAGCGACTTTACCAAGCAAAATTGAAATGACAGCAGAGTTTCCACAAGACATCGTTGCAAATGTTCAACCTAATACAAATTACTTTGCTGCCACTCAAAATAATACAAACAAAGTGATACTAACTAACAGCAACAATGCTTTATCACAAGCAGCTTTCTATGATAAAACTTATACGCCTTCAATCACTTTGAAACATAACTTAACAACTGAAGATATCAGCACAAGTTCAGAAAAATGGACACGATTAAAAGAATATTACGATGGAAATGCATTAAACGTTCCAGTGAAGTGGTCATTTGATAATGGAACAAAGCACATTGAAAACCTAACAACAGATTATCAAACCGTTGCATTAAAACTCTCTGATGAACTTAAAAAAGAAATTGATAAGCAAATTATGGCAGAAGCAACCGCTTCGATTGAAGAAGCTAAAAAAGCGCATGCCCAAGCAAAAGCAACAGCTCAAACAATCGCTGCCGACCAACTTGTAAGCAAAAATGAAATGGACGGTTTGCAAAATGAAATTCAAACAGCAACATCTAGAAAAAATGAAGCGCAAATAAAAGTGAATCAATTGCCGGAACGTTTAAAAGCAACATTACAACAAGAACTAGATCAATTAACTGAGATTGAATTACCAAAAGTAAATGATGAAAATAACAATTCAATTTCTGATGATCAAGACAAGTTGATAGCAGAGGCTGAGCAATTGTTAAAAGAAGCACAAGAGGCTGAAAGCAAAGCGAAAGCAACATTAGAAACAGCAAATGAAAACAATGCGATTTCTCCAACCGAACATGATAATTTATCAGCACTTCAAAAAGAATTTGAAACTAAGAAAAAAGCAGCAGAAGCAAAGATAAAAGAAGTTAATGAGAAACATCAATCTCCATTAATTGAAAAATTGAATAAGCTTGTGGGTATTACAGTTCCTGTAGCAAACGACAAGAACAACAATGGTAAACCAGACGAACAAGATGAAAAGGAACAACTCATAGCAGCTTTAGATAATGTTGAAGACTTAGTGAAGAAAGCAGAAGTTGCAGACCAAACAGCACAATCACAATTACAAAACGCAAATGAAGACAGTCTAATTAAGCCGCAAGAGCATACAGAATTAACCGCTGCAAAAGAACTTGCAACATCAACAAAATCAACAGCAGAGGCAGCAGTTAAAACATTACCTCTGGAGCAACAACAATCATTCTTAGACAGATTGAATCTTTTAAAAGGGATTGTTGTACCAGAAGTTAATGATAAAAATGAGAATGATATTCCAGACACCCAAGATGAGTTAATCAAGTTGGCAGAAGCAGCGATTAAATCAGCAGAAGATGCTGAGAAAAAAGCAGTTTCCGAATTAGCAACAGCACAAGAAAACCAGGCTATCAATCAAGAAGAAAATGCGAAATTAACAGAACTTCAAAAAGACTTTGAAACTCAAAAACAAGCAGCAACAGAAAAAGCTAATGCAGTTGATAAGAAATATAACGATAAACTATTACAACAAATCAATGCGTTAAAAGGAATTGAAGTTCCGGTTGTTAACGATACTGATAATAATGGAAAACCGGATACTGCTGATCGTGCCGAAACAGACCAAAGCTTAGCAGAAGCGAAAGCGGCAATTGAGAAAGCAAAACTTGCTGATAAAGCAGCACAAGCTAAATTAGCTGAAGTAAACCAAGATGATGTTATTTCACTCAAAGAATTAGAAGGATTATATGTTGTAGAAAATCAGGCTGACGAAGCAAATTCAACTGCAAGAGATTTAGTAGAAGCACTTCCAGAAAACATGCAAGCTCCTTTATTAGACGAACTTGATGCATTGAACGGTATTGAAATTCCATCTATTAATGATACTGACAACAACAACATTCCAGACGAACAAGACGCATTAATCGCAGAAGCTAAAGATTTATTAGCCGCAGTTAAAGCAGCAGATCAAAAAGCAAACGAAGAATTAACTAAAGCTGAAGCTGATAAAGCCATCAATCAACAAGAGCACGACAACTTAGAAAACTTACAACAAGATTTTACAACGAAGAAACAAGCAGCTAGCGATAAAATCAACCAGATTGAAGAGAAATATCGTGGTGATTTGCCGACACAACTTGAAGCATTAAAAGGAATTACAGTTCCTGCTGTTAATGACACAAATAGTAATGGTAAAACAGATGATCAAGATGCAAAAGAACAACAAGATGCAGCATTGAAAAACGCAGAAGATTTAGTTAAGAAAGCAGAAACCGCAGACCAAGCAGCACAAACACAATTACAACAAGCCAATGCAGATAACTTAATTAAAGCTCAAGAACATCAAGATTTAACTGTCTCAAAAGAAAATGCAGATACAATAAAAACAACAGCAGATAAAGCAGTTAAAGCCTTACCATCAGAAGTACAAACACCATTATTAGAAAGATTGGCTAAGTTAAAAGGTATTACGGTACCAGGCATTAATGATAACAATGAAAACAACATCCCTGATGAACAAGATGCGTTGATTGAAGCGGCTAAACTTTCTATCAAAGCAGTTGAAGCAGCGGATAAATTAGCTAACGAAGAATTGGTTAAAGCTAATGATGACAAAGTTATTAATCAACAAGAACATGACAACTTAGATAAGTTACAACAAGATTTCACAACGAAGAAAAAAGCAGCTAACGATAAAATCAATGCGATTGATGTACAGTATCGTGGAGAATTACCAACACAACTAGCAGCGTTAAACGGTATTGTTGTACCAGAAGTAAATGATAAAGATAATAATGGTAAAACAGACGATGTTGATCAAGCTGAACTAGAAGCATTGCTTAAAGAAGCACAAGTATCTTTAGACAAAGCAAAAGCAGCAGATTTAGCAGCGAAACATAACTTAACAGACGCAACACAAGATAAGCTGATTAATCCGAAAGAACATCAAGATTTAACAGAAGCTCAGAAAACAGCTGTTTCAACAAAAGCAGAAGCAACAGAAAAAGTGAATGCATTACCTGAAGCATTACGTGCACCTTTAGAGCAAGAACTAGCAAAATTAGATGGTATTCGTGTTCCAGACATCAATGACGATAACAACAATATGATTCCAGATACTCAAGATGCTTTAGTTAAAGCAGCAGAGGCAGCAATTGAAAAAGCAAAAGCAGCTGATGCTTTAGTAAAATCTGAATTAACAAAAGTAAACGAGAACCAAGCTATTTCACCAGAAGAACACCAGACACTACAAAACTTACAACATGATTTTGAACAAAAGAAAGCAACAGCACAACAAGCATTAGACGCAGTTGAATCAACATATCAAGGTGTATTGCCTGGGAAATTAAAAGGATTAACAGGTATTGATGTACCAGAAGTGAATGATGCTAATAGTAATGATGTAGCTGATGATAAAGAGGCTGAACTCAGAAAACTTGTACAAAAAGTTGTAGAAACAGATAAAGCAGCAAAAGCAGCGATTTTAGCGATACAAGATGATGGATTAGTTAATCCAGACGAAATCGAATCATTAAGACCTTTCAAACTTGCTGCATATGAATCTAAAATGAATGCCTTTACCGATGTTCATAATCTCTCAGATGGAACGCCTTTAAAAGCGGAGTTGCTAAGCGTTTTAAGACAATACCCTGATTTAATTGTTCCACCAGTAAATGACAACAATGCAAATGATATTCCAGATTCAGAAGATTTATTAATACGCTTTGCCGGAGATGCATTGAAAGACGCCAAAGCTGCAGATCAAGCAGTAAAAGAAATGTTAGCACAAGCACTAAATCCAAATGAATTAATTGATGAAACAGAACATCAAGCATTAGTAGCAGCACAAGCTAACTTTGAACAAAAGAAAGCATTAGCAAATGAAAAAATTAATGCGATTCAAGAAGCATACCGCAAAGACCTGCCACAACAACTTGCGGCATTAACAGGTATTACTGTACCAGAAGTGAATGACGAGGATAAAAACGGGATTCGTGATGACGTAGATCAAGCCATTCATAAAGCGAAAGAAGCGGTAGAAGCAGCAAAAGCAGCTTATAACAATGCATTGACGCAAATGGATGATATTCAAAAAGATAATATCATTACACCAGAAGAAAGCGCAGATTTAGCCAAAGCAATTTCATTAGCAGAGGACAAAAAAGCAGCAGCACAAACGTTAGTAGACGCATTATTATCAGAACCTGTTAAACAAACGTTACAACTAGAACTCGATGCATTAACACCAATTGGACCACCACAAGTCAACGATGAAAATCATAATGGTGTGCCAGATAAAGAAGATAGCTTATTTGATGAGGCAGCCAAAGCTTATGAAGCAGCTAAAAATGCAGAAGCAGTAGCACAAACAGCATTAGAAGAAGTTCAAGCAGATGGTATGGTAAACCCTGATGAACAAGCACAATTAAAAGTGTTACAAGAAGAATTTAAACAAAAGAAAGCATTAGCTGAAGAAAAGCTTGAAGCAGTTGAGAGTAAATACAGACAAGATTTGCCTAAAAAAGTACAAGCGATAACAGGAATTTCAATTCCATCTGTGAATGATAAAAATCAAAATGGTATTCGTGATGATATTGATACATTAATAGACAAGGCACAACAATTAATCAATGCGACTAAAGATATGGCGCAAGCAGCACAAGCTAAAGCAGATGAGGAATTAGTAGACGGTTTAATCAATCCTAGTGAATTAGAAGTTCTAAGCGGTGCTAAAAATTTAGTAGAAGCTAATAAAGCTGCGGCGCAAGCAGCAATTGATGCTTTACCAGCAGCATATCAAAAAGACTTGCAGTTACAATTAGATGCGATTAATGAAATTACTTTACCAACTGTCAATGATCAAGATAATAACCACATTGATGATCATACAGATGCATTGAAAGCAGCTGTTCAAGACTTAGTTGATGAAGCAAAACGTGCACATGAAACAGCACAACAACAACTAGAGTCAATTCAACAAGATCAATTAGTCACACCAAAAGAACAGTCAGAATTAATTAACCAAGTCAACTATGCGAAGACAGCGAAACACTATGCTCAAAAAGCAGTGGATATGATTGATGAAAACTTAAGACCGGAATTCCAACCACAATTAGATGCGTTAAAAGCAATCGATATCCCAGAAGTGAATGATAAAAATGTAAATGGTATTGATGATAACCAAGATCAATTGATGAGTGATGCATTACAAGCAATTAAGGCAGCAGAAGCAGCAGAAAAAGTTGCGAAAGCAGGATTAGAAACAGCTCAGGACAATGGTGTTATCAACGACGATGAACATGATATGTTATCAAATCTTCAAAAAGCATCCTTAGCACAGAAAAATATTGCTGAAGCTAAAATTGCTTTAGTTGATGATGCATTAAAAGGTGAACTTCTAAAAATGCTTGATGCTTTAACAGGTATTGCAGTACCAGAAGTTAATGACCACGACCATAATGATGTAGATGATACGTTAGATCAAACACTTCAAGATTTAATAAATGCAGTAAAAGCTGCACATGAAACAGCACAAGATGATTTAACAAAAGCGAATGCAAATCACTTAATTACACCACAAGAAAAAGACACATTGATTGAATCACAAAATCATGCATCAAAACTAAAAGAACAAGCAACTGAGACGATTCAACAAAGTAAGATTCCAGCAGCAGTTAAAGATGAATTAGTGAATGCTTTAGCGCAAATGCAAGCTATCTCAATTCCAGACATCAATGACCAAAATGCTAATGGCATTGCAGATGATATTGATACATTGCTAGAACAAGCAGAAGCACGTGTGGCACAAGCTGAAAAAATGAATCAAGAGATACAATCTGAACTTGATACAGCAAATGAAAATGGCTTGATTACACCACAAGAACATCAAAACTTATCACAACATCAAGCATTGTTTGAAGGTGCTAAAGATTCAGCACAACAAATTGTGAAGCAATTACCAGCAGCTTATCAATCACCATTTGAAGTACGTTTAAAACAACTTCAAGGCATCACAGTTCCAAACATCAATGATCAAAATGCCAATAATATTTCAGATGCAGATGATGCTGCATTAGCTGAAGCAACAGAGTTTGTCAGAGTGGCACAAGCAATGGATGCTAAACTACAGGAAAAACTAGCAACGAATACAGCAGATGGTTTAGTTACACCAAGCGAATATAAACAATTAGCTCAATTACAAGCAATTTACGAAGATGTGAAAGCACAAGCAAAAGAAAAGGTAAATCAATTACCATTAACATTGCAAGGTAATCTTCCAAAAGATTTAGCGTTGCTCAAAGGTATTACATTACCGCAGATTAATGATCAAAATGAAAATGGTATTGATGATAATGTAGATGTATTAATCAATGAAGCGAGAGATGCGGTGAAAGTAGCACAGTCAGCTGATGAGCATGCTCAAATATTATTTGATTCTACAGTCTCTGACAATTTAGTTACACCACAAGAACAAACATTATTGAAATCAACACAAGAAGAAGTACAAACATTAAAAGCAACAGCAGAGAGAAAAGTTGAGGCATTACCAAGCGAATTAAAAGGCAATTTAACAGCGTTATTAGCACAATTACAAGGTATCGACATCCCAGAAATCAATGACGCTAATGCGAATGGCACGAACGACATTCAAGATCAATGGTTAAATGATGCCGAAGCCGCTGTGAAAGCAGCAGAACTTGCGGATAAAGCATCCCAATCAGCATGGAACATGGCAGTTTCCGACAACTTAATCACACCACAAGAACAAACATTACTAAAATCAGCACAAGAAGAAGCACAAACATTAAAAACATCAGCAGAGACAAAAGTAAACGCACTGCCAAGTGAATTAAAAGGCAATTTACCAGCGTTATTAGCACAACT
>NZ_KV820945.1:19121-48517 GCF_001815505.1 Staphylococcus sp. HMSC072B07
TAATCACACCACAAGAACAAACATTACTAAAATCTGCACAAGAAGAAGCGCAAACATTAAAAACATCAGCAGAGAGAAAAGTAAACGTATTACCAAGTGAACTAAAAGGCAATTTACCAGCGTTATTAGCACAACTGCAAGGTATCGACATCCCAGAAATCAATGACGCTAATGCGAATGGTACAAATGACATCCAAGATCAATGGTTAAATGAAGCAGAAGCAGCGTTGAAGGAAGCAATATCAACAAATAATGCAGCACATATTGAACTTGAAAAAGTACTTTCAGATCATCGTGTACAGACAGAAGAACAAGAAGCATTAGCGATTGTTCAAGAAAAAGTAAAGACAACAAAAGAATTAGCACAATCAGCAATAGCTCAGTTACCAAGTGAATTAAAAGGCAACTTGATTTCAGAGTTAAACAACATAGAAAATATTGAAATTCCAGCAGTAACTGAAGATAAATCTACAACTTCTCTTGAAACAATTTCAAATGAAGTAGTATCGGAAAAGCCTGTTACAACAACTACACAACAAGAAGAAATACACCTAGAAAATGCAGATGAAATTTCTCTTAACCAGATGGTTTCTGAAACAACTTCATCAGTTGATTTGAATACTGAGAGTGAAGTTAAACAAGAAGTCAAAACAGAAGATACAAATAAACAACAAGAGCATACAACAGAAGAGAAAGCATCATCTGAAAGCGCGTCTATAGAGGTAGAACATCAAACCGAAATAACACAAAAACATCAGACGTCTAAAGATAACAATGCTTCTGATGAATCAACAAATGAACATCAAGATACTACTCGAACTTCTGATAGACATATGTATCAAAACGATGAAGAGCGTTCATCACAAACATCAAACAACCCAACAACTAGAACTACACATCCAGAACAAACAGTTTCTTCTAAACAACAAAAAGCTTTACCAAATACAGGTCAGTCACAATCTAGCAGCATCATTGTAGGCGGGTTAGCCGCATTGATCGGCGCCGCATTCTTAGTAAGCAGTCGTCGTAGAAAAAATTAATATGTAAACGAAAGTCGTACTCGTAGGGAGTGCGGCTTTTTTGATATCGTATTATTGTTAATATCTTAATATCAGCTATATCTTTACCGTTTCGTCTAAATACTCGTAATAAGTGAGACAAAGTAGTCTCGCCATAAAAAGAACCCCATTCTAAGATGATAGAGTGGGGTTTAGTGATGTAGTCTAATATTTGTTAAGCGTATGATAATAACTTAGTGAAATTTTTACGTTAAGTTAATAAAAAAGGATGAGACACCGTTTAGTATCTCATCCTTTATCGTAGCGGAGAAAGAGGGATTCGAACCCCCGCGAGCCGTTAAGCCCCTGTCGGTTTTCAAGACCGATCCCTTCAGCCGGACTTGTGTATTTCTCCATAGCTTTTTAACACAAGATTTATTATATAGGAGAATGTGTAACGCGTCAATAATTTTTTTAATGAAATCCACAGAAATCATAAAGTAATTTTACATATACTTAAAGAATGGACTAAAGGCTTTCTGGTTGAATAAAACAGATAAAAATATAACATTTTAGCATAAAAACTTACAATAAAGCATTCAATTTTCTGAACATTTAGTTTATTATAAATAGGTGTAGTCTTATTTTGGATAATTTCATCAGTTATGAAATGTATCTACCTCAATCATCACTTCTTTTACACTTCTATTTTACTGCTTGCTTTTCTATGGATATTTAGAAGAACTCATTCACATTATCATTTTATTTTATTAGGGGGATATTTTTGGATTACAGTTACAATATTTTTCAAGGTTGGTCTTGTATAAAAGATAATTCGAAAAGCGAGGAGTACGTTAATATTTATTTAGTTTTATCAGGTACAGTCTTCGTTAAAAAAGGGGCACAGCACTTTACCTATAAAACAGGAGATCTTTTTGTTCAAAAACCACATTTCACAAATATGGAAGTGGAGATTAAAGAAGGGAAAGTTGTCTGTTTATCAATTCATTATGTGTATTTTAAGCCAGCCTGTTTAAAAGAAATCAATCATGTTGAAAGCAATTTTGAAATCCACCATATCATTAAAAATGATTATATCCAGGCTTTACGTTATGTATGTGAAACAAATTTTGTGAAAGCGAATGCGACCATTGTGCGACTGGTAAGATACTTACGTGTTTACTTGGAAAACTTCGACATCTACTTATTCAATATGACTAATAATCCGACAATCAACCACATTATTGAGTACATTAATCACCATTCAGATGAAGCGTTAAAGTTAACAACTATCGCTGAAAGTTTTGATTTAAATATCAGTTATTTATCACGTGTATTTAAAGATGCAGCACGTGTTAACTACAATGATTACGTACAACAAGTGAAAATCTTTAACGTGGCAGAATATCTATTAATTAATGGTGAAGATAATCAAAAAACCAAAGAAGTTTGGAAAAGATATTCATACTCTAGTAAACGTTCTTTCCTCAACAATTTTAAGAAACAATTTAATATGGTGCCCATGGAGTATGTGGCTCGGTCTCAAAAAAGACGCATTAAAAATAATGAACGTTCTCAAAAAGTGTATGATGAAGTTTTGAAATTCATGAATGGCTGATTCTTATAAAGCGTGTACTCCTGTACCGCTTTTTTATTTTGAGTGACGCAAATCTAAATTAGTATTCAATCTAATAAAATCTTAATCTTATTTTGCGACTGATAGGGTATAAGTTACTAACTTAGTGTATAAATCAAACCTATGGGGGAATTAACATGAAAATCAATATCGCAGATGCTTTAACTAAAAGATTGGGCAAGTTAGAAGGTAACTTTAAACACTACGCAGATGATATGGCGTATTTAACTTTAGTGTCAGGTATAGATAAGTCATTAAAAGATTTATTAGGAATTCAAGTTTTGCGTCAAGCACAGTCAGAAACTGTCGCTAGAGAGATGTCACGTTTAGATTTAGCAATTCTAGATCAAAATGAAATGACAGATATGGTAAAACTAAGAACGGTTTATGTACATGATTTTGAACCAAGCGCTAGCGGCCAAGCAGGTCATGCGGTATCAACAATTCAACGTGATTTTACTGAACATTTAAAGAAAATGACAAACCCGCCTAAATCTTGGGTTTACAATGTTTCTGACCAAACAAAATTCCATTATGCGGCAGTCTATATCGATGTAAAAACCAAGAAAGACTTTGAATTACCAGAAACTAAAAGCGCATTTTTAAAACAATATCCAGAGTTGAAAGATGCTGATTTAATTTATAAAAGTATTCAAAATCATCAACAAGAACGTGATCATTCTATTGAAGAAATTGTAGAAGAACCTATACAAACTAACGTAATAGAACCTGCGTTAACAGAACATACTGATTTACAATCTCGTCAAAGTGATGTTCAAGCTATCTATAAAGGTGAATATAAAGACTTCCAAGTAACCGTTTATTTACAGGTCTTAGAATTGGGTTACCATCTAGATGAAGAGCAAAATGAAGAATTAGAAACAACACTCACTACAGATGACAAAGGCGAAGTCATCGCAGTAGGAGAACTAGAAGAAGAATTCACTGCAGTAAAAGAAGAACCAACAAAGGCAGATAAAGCGTCTTCAGAAAATGAATCTTCTGGAGATGACAAGTCCGCACCAGAGTCATCTGAAGAGAAAGAAGAGAAACAAGAAGATAAAGAAAAAGTAGAATCAAAAGACAAGAAAGACAAAGATAAAAAAGGAAAAGGTAAGAAAGACGACAAAGACAACAAAGATAAGAAATCTAAGAAGAAAGGTAAAAAGAAAGACGATAAAAAAGAAGATTCAAAAGACAAGAAGAAAAAGGATAAAAAGAAAAAAGACAAAAAGAAGAAAAAGAAATAATGTTGTTTAAATAAGGTAAGATATGAAAATCCACCTTCAAAGCCAAGCGTGTTTGAAGGTGGATTGATTTTTGTATTTGAGAATAATCTTTAAGCTGGGATTTCAGCTTTTTTATCTGAATGTTTACGTACAAACGCAGCTACAATCACTGAAATAATACCGAAAGTCATAAAGCCGATGAACATCCATACGGTAGTGTTAAGTTCAATAGGATGATGCATATAAATAATTTGTCTTAAGGTTGTCGCATAGTTAGAGAATGGATTCCAACCTGCGATATAGTCGCGATAAAATTTAGGCAACATTTCTTTTGGCGTAGTGACCAATTGCATACTGAAGAACATCAATAAGAAGAAAATTGGTACGCTCTTCATGCCTAACCAAGTCATTGTACCTAAAATCAAACCGATGAAACCTAAGAATGCTAACATCACAAAGCATGCGACACGGTTTGGATGGTCAAAGTGGAAACCTTGAACGCCTGACATAAAGTAAATGTATCCAAAGCTTCCGATAAACGCTGTGAGGACAGCCACAACAATTTGACTCAATGCCGCAATAACACGCTGACTACGTTGAATTAAATGACTAGTTCTAAACGCAAAGAATAATAAAATTGAGCTGACAATAGATCCCATCCAAACTGGCATAAACATTAAGAATGGCGCATTACCATTGGCTTGGTGATCTTTCACCTTATCAACAGACACTGCTTTGGTTTCAACAGGTTGAATTAAACTTTCAATCTCTTTAGCTGGAATAGAGACATTTTGTTTATTTAGAATGTTTAAGCCTTGTTTCATGACTTTTTGGTTTAAATTCGTGCTGATCCCATTAAAAACTTTGTTTGCTATTTGAGAGCCTTGTAAACCAGAACCTTCACTTACAATTGTTTTTAAATGTGCAGCTTGTGGTTTTACTTGTTCTAATCCAGATTGTTTCATTTTTTCCGCCATTTGCTGTGCAACTTGTGGTGGAATCTCTCCAGATTTTACTTTGTCTTCCATTTCTTGTTGTTTTGCTTTCATAACAGTTGCTTGTGTTTTGCTTAAGGCGTGTTTTGAGAAATCCTTTTCTAAGACAATGATTCCGTAATATTTTTGGTTGAATAATCCTGATCTAGCTTTATCCTCACTGGATACAGCTTTCCATTGAATGGCCTCTGATTTATTTTTTAGTAAATGGTCTTCTAAATTTTTGCCGATATTAATAGATTTACTTTGAATAGATGTGCCCTCATCTAAATTCACAATCGCTAGTGGCAAGTCTTTTGGTTTTGAGTTATATGCTGGATAGAATGCGACTGATAATAACATCATAATTAAAACTAATACGATAGGCGCAATCCAAAGTAGTTTATTTTTTAAAATGTTCATTTTTTTCACTCCTTATGATTTATTGAACATAGTGTTGATTTATCATTACTTTGATTATTATAATTGGTAATGAAATAGATGCAATGACCAATTTAATGCATTGTGTTCGTTAATCAACACATTGTTGATAATTGTTCATTAAAGAATAAGGAAGTGTTCATTTATGGCTGTAGACCGACGTGTTCGTAAAACACAAAGCGCGATTAAAAAGGCTTTTATTCAATTACTTAAACAAAAAGACTTAGATCATATTACTATTCATGACATTACAGAAGCCGCAGATATTAATAGAGGAACTTTTTATCTGCATTATGAAGATAAATATGATTTATTAGAAAAGATGGAAGATGAATATGCGAATGTGCTTTATGATAAAACACGTATTTTTGAAAGTATGAAAACAATTGAATCTATTGATAAGTTCTATGAAGTCTTTTCTAATCAAGTGTTAAGAAGTGTGATCACTCATGTTTATAATAATTTAGAGTTTTATCAAGTTATTTTAACAATAGAAAGACAAAGTCAAATAGAGGAACGAATCTCTGAAATGATTTTAGAGAACATGAAATTACGAATGAATCCAAAAGGAGATATAGCTGGTATTCCTGTGATGTATTTCCATAGTTATGTCAGTGGATCAATGTTGAGTGTGATTAAATATTGGGTTCAAGACGAACAGCGTGTGGATATAGATACATTAATTCAATATATTTCTAAGATTGTATTTAATGGGCCATTGCGATTATTAGCTACTGATCAATAGCATGATGTATTGTATGGAATCTTGTTTTAGATGAACCGCAATTTAATTGAAAGTGGGCTATAAATTTGGTAAGCTTTAGTTGTATTAAAATAGCCCTCAGTCTTACAGGACTGAAGGCTAGAGTAAAGGCTCACAACGCACAATTGTGATTACCAAACGAACCGAATGAGAGACTAGTTATGTTGCTGCATAGCTAGTCTTTTTTGTCGTTCTTGCTGATAATAAACTTGATGGCTGTTGCTAAAAGTGTCACTTGCACAATTGAAGAAAAGTTAATCGTGAGTTCATGGATTATAATGTCCATCCATATCACCTCACTTTCTTGCAGTTCAAGGCACGTGAGGTACTCACAATATAGTAGAACGACCTTTACTCATGAATTAAGTTTAGCATTTTACGAACGCGTTTTCAAAGAAAAAGCGAACAAATGTTCGATTAATTTTTGAAGAGTAAGAAGGATATTTAAAGATGATGTAAAAAATCCTCTGCCTTAATTTGAAGACAGAGGATTATCTATATGCTTTAGATAAATAAATTATGTTTGGCGTGTTCTGTATCGCCGATATATGTGCCAACACCGCCGATTTGGACATCATCACGCAATTCTTCACGTTTGATACCCATGACATCCATACTCATAGTACATGCGATTAGTTTTATATCATTTTCGATTGCTTTATCGATTAAAGCAGGTAATGAATCGACGTTCTTTTGTTTCATTAAGAGTTTCATCATAAAGCGTCCTAAACCGAACATATTCATTTTAGATAACGGCATACTTTCTGGACCTTTTGGCAACATGAAATCAAAGAGTTTTTCTAATCCTTTTTTCTGCACTTTAGGCGCATCTGTACGTTTTAATGCGTTCAATCCCCAGAAAGTAAAGAAGATAGAAACCTCACGACCTGCTGCACGTGCGCCATTCGCAATGATTAAAGCAGCTAAAGCTTTATCAAGTTCACCGCTGAATAAGACAATCGTTGTGCCATTATTTGATTTGTGGACAGACATAGCTTGATCAGAAGCTTCACCTTTTTCGATGATAGCTGTGACTTTTGAATCATCTGTTTTTAAATCAATTAAGTGATGACCCGTTTGTTTTGCCCAACTTTGTATATCACTCGCAAAGCCTAAATCCGTAACAATCACTTCAACTTGTTCGCCAGGTTGTATTTGTTTGATGGCTTGGCTTAAATTCACGATAGGACCTGGACATTGTAAACCACTGTAGTTTAATTGTTTGCGTTCTGGTTTAATTGTTTTCTCAGAGGCAGTGACTTCGGTCTGCTCCTGCTTACTTGCAGTTTGATGTTGTGCTTGTGCTTCTTGTTGAGAAAGATATGCTTCATAACCGCCGTTTAAATTAATCACATCAAAACCGCTGTCACTTAACATTTGGCTGGCTTGTTGACTGCGTCCGCCTTTTTGACAATAAATGTAATACGTTTTGCCTTGGTCTAATGGAAATTTCGTATTTAACGTTGAAAGTGGATAATTTAACGCATCTTCAATATGACCAGCTTCATATTCATCAGCTTCTCTTACATCAATTAGTTGATCTTGTGCCCCCATAGCTTGTAAGTCTTCGTCAGTTAAGTCTGTGATTTGAACAGTTTTAAATCGAACCATTCGATCATCTCCCTTTTGTTCTATATTGATGTCATTGTACAAAGAATAAAGACAAATTGCACAAGTTTCTATTTGATTGAACTAAGCTTAAAAGAAAAATCAGTGCTTTAGGTCTGTTATAAGACTTGCTATAATAAAGTTAATTATCAGAAAACAACATTTTGAAATAAAGGACTGTGAACCATGACTGCACATAATAACGACTATGATCACCTCTTGTTCTATTTTGCCTATAAAACATTTATTCATACTGCAGATGAAATTATTGAGAAGAAAGGAATGCGCCGCCAACACCATCGCTTCTTATTCTTTATCGATAAAGTGCCTGGGATTACCATCAGAGATTTACTAAGAAGTATGGAACTCTCTAAACAAGGCAGTCATCAAACGTTGAAAAAATTAAAAGATGAAGGTTTAGTTGTCGAAAGAAAATCTAAAATAGATGGCAGAGTCAAAGAACTCTTTGCGACTGATAAAGGTCATGCATTGGTTACAGAAATCAATAAAGCACAAAATGATTTACTTCAAAGTATTAAAGCTGAAGTCGGAAATGATTGGAATGCGATGATGGAAGAACTAGCAAGTAAACGTCCAGGATTCCAAGAAGTAAAATATTTAAAAGGGGAGTTCAAGGAATAACCTTGAATACGCTCTCTGTAGAGTGCCGTCTTGAAACATTCAAGGCGGTATTTTTTTATATGGTTGCAGATATTTCAGTTAAGTCAACTTACTTGACCTAATATATATGGAAGCGTTATCCTAGAATTGTACAAGAGAAAGAGAAAAAGGTGGAATGAATATGAATAAACGTGTTGGAGAGTATTTAATGGACTGCCTGAGTACTGCAGGCGTAGATAAAGTATTTGGTGTACCTGGAGATTTCAACTTAGCTTTCTTAGATGATATTATTAGCCGTGATGATATTGAATGGATTGGTAATACAAATGAATTAAACGCAAGTTATGCGGCAGACGGTTATGCACGCATGAATGGTTTAAGCGCAATGGTGACTACATTTGGTGTAGGTGAATTATCAGCGGTCAATGGTATCGCAGGTTCTTATGCAGAACGTATTCCAGTAGTTGCAATTACAGGCGCACCGACACGCAGTGTAGAACAAGCAGGTAAATATGTTCACCACTCACTTGGGGAAGGTGAATTCGATAACTACCGCAAAATGTTCAAAGAAATTACAACAGCACAAGGTTATATCACACCTGAAAATGCACAAGAAGAAATTCCGCGTCTAATCGATGAAGCATTAGCCGAGAAAAGACCGGTACATTTACACTTACCGATTGATGTCGCAATGACAGAAATTGAAGTGAAAGATGCTTATCAATTACCAGAATTTAAAGCACAAGATGTCTCAAACTATATTGAGATGGTTAAAAATAAATTAAACAGTGCGTCTCAACCTGTAATTATTGCAGGACATGAAATCAATAGTTTCAAACTGCATGACAAACTAGAACAATTTGTAAATCAAACACACATTCCAGTTGCGCAATTGTCATTAGGTAAAGGTGCCTTCAATGAAGAAAATCCTTACTATATGGGTATTTATGACGGCTCAATCGCAGAAGAAAATATTAGAAATTATGTTGATAACAGTGATGCAATTTTAAATATTGGTGCGAAATTAACAGACTCTGCCACAGCAGGTTTCTCATATGAATTTGATATTGATGATGTCGTGATGTTGAATCAACACAATTTCAAAATGAATGACACAGAAGATCAAGATGTGACATTACCAGATTTATTAGAAGGTCTGTTAGAGATGGACTATGTGAATGATGCAGATTACCCTCAATATAAACGTCCAAAAGCGCGTCAATATGAATTAACGAATGAACCACTAACACAAGAAACGTACTTCAAGATGATGCAAGACTTTATCGCACCTGATGATGTGATTCTAGCCGAACAAGGAACATCATTCTTTGGTGCATATGACTTAGCGTTATATCAAGCGAATAAGTTTATTGGTCAACCTTTATGGGGCTCAATTGGTTACACATTACCAGCAACATTAGGTACACAAATTGCTGATCCAAATCGTCGTAACTTATTATTAATCGGTGACGGTTCACTTCAATTAACAGTTCAAAGTATTTCTACAATGATTCGTGAGAAATTAAAACCAGTATTGTTTGTCATCAATAATGATGGCTATACAGTAGAGCGTAAGATTCATGGTGAAAATGAACCATATAACGACATCTTTATGTGGGACTACAAAGCCTTACCAGCAGTCTTCGGCGCTAAAGATGATGTGAAAATCCATGATGTTTCAACAAGTGAAGAGTTGAAACAAGCCTTTGAAACTATTAAAGCTTATCCAGAAATGATGCACTTTGTAGAAGTGAAAATGGCAATGCACGACGCACCGCATAAATTAGAAGCTATTGGTAAAGCTTTCGCAAAACAAAATAGCTAAAGATAATTTGAAAAATAATACACATAAAAATGAATGAAGTGATTCGCACTTTCATTTAAAATCCCTGACGTTTAAAGTCGGGGATTTTTTTTATGAGAGCTTTTGATAAATGTAATTTTAAATCACTAAAAATTGACGATTCTAGAGGATGTTTTCAGTTTTTCTAAAAAAATATTTATTCGTATAAAATGTATATTAATGCATAAAAATGGGTGGTTAAGTTCGTTCAATTCGTTAAATTTAAACTTAACATAGGGATATAAGCGATTAGGACGCTTGAATTACTAATCTGAAATATATATTTATTCATTTTCGCCAACATATTCTTCTGTATGAATTTGCATTATTATAAATAATTCGTTAATGTCTTTATGTAACATAAGAAATGGGGAGTTGGAAAAATAAAAAGAGAAGTAGAATTTGATTTTTATGTTTTCAACGACAATTAATCAATATAGTGAGTGCAAAAACATTGCAAAAAGCTAAAAAGCAAAACAAAGCTAAAAAGTCCCAAATTATGGACTGGACAACGTTTTATGGTACTGTCGCTATTTTATTAATTGCTGTCATTCCGATGATGGCATTTCCTAAAGCGAGTCAAAAAGTAATCACTGACATTAACGAAGCAGTATCCAATTCGCTAGGTGCAGTTTATTTATCACTGGGCTTAATTGTTTTAGGTTTCGTACTGTACATAGCATTTGGCAAATACGGAAACGTAACTCTGGGGAGAGCAAGTGATAAACCGGAATTCGGTAACTTTACTTGGGCAGCAATGCTGTTCTGTGCCGGTATCGGTTCAGATATTTTATACTGGGGCGTTATTGAATGGGCCTTCTATTTCCAAGTACCGCCACATGGCGAGAAAGGTATGACAGATGCTGCCTTAGAATATGCCACAATGTATGGTATGTTCCACTGGGGTCCAATTGCTTGGGCAATTTATGTTTTACCAGCTTTACCGATCGGTTACTTAGTTTTCGTGAAGAAAAAACCAGTTTATAAAATCAGTCAGGCTTGTCGACCGATTTTAAAAGGACAAACTGAAAAATTACCAGGTAAAATTGTCGATATCTTATTTATCTTCGGTTTACTTGGCGGTGCAGCTACATCACTTGGATTAGGTGTGCCAATGATTTCAGCTGGTATTGAACGTTTAACAGGTATTGATGGACAAAGTATGGTGTTACGTTCAGCGATTTTAATTACAATTACGGTTATTTTCGCAGTCAGCTCTTATACAGGACTGAAAAAAGGGATTCAACGTTTAAGTGACGTGAACGTTTGGTTGTCATTTATTCTATTAGGATTTGTCTTTATTGTAGGTCCAACTGTATTCATCATGGAAACAACAGTTACAGGCTTTGGGAATATGTTAAAGAATTTCTTCCAAATGGCTACATGGTTAGAACCATTTGGCGGTATTGATGGACGTAAGGAAACAAACTTCCCGCAACAATGGACAATTTTCTATTGGTCATGGTGGATCGTTTATGCGCCGTTTATCGGACTCTTTATCGCACGTATTTCTAAAGGTCGTACGTTAAAAGAAGTCATCTTAGGTACGATTATTTACGGTACATTAGGTTGTGTCTTATTCTTTGGTATCTTTGGTAACTATGCAGTGTATCTTCAAATTACACATCAATTCGATGTTGTATCATTCTTGAATGCACATGGTACGGAAGCAGCCATTGTTGAAGTCATTCACCAACTACCGTTCCATAATATTATTGTCGTTCTATTCTTGATTTCAGCGTTCTTATTCTTAGCAACGACGTTCGACTCAGGTTCATATATTCTTGCTTCAGCATCTCAAAAGAAAGTAATTGGTGAACCATTACGCGCGAACCGTTTATTCTGGGCATTTGCGTTATGTTTATTACCATTCTCATTAATGCTAGTCGGTGGTCAACGTGCGCTGGATGTTCTGAAGACAGCTTCAATTCTAGCCAGTGTGCCGCTCATTGTGATTTTCGTCTTTATGATGATATCGTTTATTATCACCTTATCTAGAGACCGCGTTAAATTACAATTACGTGCCGCACGATTAAGAGAAGCAGAACATCGTTCCTTGAAGATTAATCAGATTGCGGAAGAACGTGAAGAGGAACAACACGCACAAAGATCTTAACGATTTATAAGTAGAATTACTTTTAAAGATAAAAAATGAATGAAAATGAAGTAGAAATAAAAAATGGCACGCATTCCAAATCTGGAGTGCGTGCCATTTTTATATCGATAAGTTATGGAAAGTGTATTATACATCTTTCGGGTCAGGAATTGGGAAATATTTAAAGATTTCGCCAGTACGGATGGCTTCATTAATTTGAGAAAGCCATTCGTAATAGATACGAGAATGTTCGAGTTGTGCATTGACGCGTTGTGCATAGTCATAAGTTGCCTCATCGACATCATCTGATTCTAGAACGTGTTGAATAATTTGTTCTGCTTCATCAAGAGAAGCCATATTGACGTTTATTTCACGACTGAATTTCACATCGAAGAAGTGTCTGAAGAATACAAAGAAGTCTTTCTCAGCAACAAAATGTTGTTTACGACTGCCGCGTGTAAATTGTTGTTTTACTAAGTCATACTCTTGTAGACGTTTCACGCCTGTACTCATACTTGGCTTACTCATCTGCAACTTCTCGCGCATTTGATCCAAGGTCATATTATCTTCAAATACCATAGTCCCGTAAAGGTTGCCGACACTACGATTAATGCCGTACAAATCCATTGTTTCGCCAATCGCGTTAATCACTAAATCTTTAGCTTCTTCGATGGCTTGTTCATGTTGATTTGAACTTGTCATACTTAAACCTCCGTCCACTACATTTATATTCATTTTAGAGTTATTTCCCGCATTCGTCCAATGTTGAATCATGAATAGTATATCAAAGTACAGGATTATCTTTAACTTGCTATGCAGTGTGTTATATAAAAAGTGTGTTTGACACTTTCTCTTTATTCATGCTAACATAAACTTTGTAAAATTCGTTAAATAAAAATTTAACAAAGTTAACGGGGGTCTAAATGATGGAACTTGTAAAGCGTTTATCTCACCAACAATACATTGATGGTGAGTGGATAGACAGTGCGAACCAAGCCACACGTGAAATAATCAATCCTTATAATCAAGAAGTTATATTCGAAGTATCAGAAGCAGCAGCTGAAGATGCAGAACGTGCAGTAAAAGCAGCAAGACGTGCTTTTGATCAAGGTGACTATGCGAATGAAACAAGTGAAGTCAAAGGACAAAAAGTCAGAGCAATTGCTGACAAGATTAAAGAAAATCGTGAAGAACTTGCGAAACTAGAAACGTTAGATACTGGTAAAACGTACGAAGAATCACTTGCAGATATGGATGACATCCATAACGTCTTTATGTATTTTGCGGGGTTAGCTGATAAAGACGGCGGTGAAATGATTAATTCACCAATTCCAGGTACAGAAAGTAAAGTTGTGAAAGAACCAGTCGGTGTGGTTACACAAATTACACCTTGGAACTATCCTTTACTACAAGCATCATGGAAAATTGCGCCAGCCTTAGCTACAGGTTGTTCATTAGTGATGAAACCTAGTGAAATCACACCATTGACAACTATTCGTGTATTCGAATTGATGGAAGAAGTCGGTTTCCCTAAAGGTGTTATTAATTTAGTATTAGGTGCCGGTTCAGTTGTAGGTGATGTTTTATCAGGTTCACCAGAAGTAGACTTAGTGTCATTTACAGGTGGTATCCAAACTGGTAAACACATTATGAAACAAGCAGCAAATCATGTGACAAATGTCGCATTAGAACTTGGCGGTAAAAATCCTAACGTCATTTTTGAAGATGCTGACTTTGATTTAGCAGTTGATCAAGCGCTAAACGGCGGCTATTTCCATGCAGGTCAAGTATGTTCAGCAGGTTCACGTATCATTGTTCAAAACTCAATTAAAGATAAGTTCGAAGAAGCGTTGATTAAACGCGTGAAAAATATTCGTCTTGGTAATGGGTTTGATGAAGATACTGAAGTGGGTCCATTAATCTCAGCGGAACATTTAGCAAAAGTTGAAGGTTATATGGATGTTGCGAAAGAAGAAGGCGCAACGATTGCGACAGGCGGTAAACGTCCTGATCGTGATGACTTGAAAGATGGCTTCTTCTTTGAACCGACAGTGATTACAGATTGTGATACGTCAATGCGTATCGTACAAGAAGAAGTATTCGGACCTGTTGTGACAGTTGAAGGGTTTGAAGATGAAGCGGATGCGATTCGTTTAGCGAACGATTCAATTTATGGTTTAGCAGGTGCAGTGTTCTCTAAAGACATCGGCAAAGCGCAACGTGTCGCAAGCCGATTACGTATGGGTACAGTTTGGATTAATGATTTCCATCCTTACTTCGCACAAGCACCTTGGGGCGGCTATAAACAATCAGGTATCGGTCGTGAATTAGGTAAAGAAGGTTTAGAAGAGTACTTAGTTTCTAAACACATTTTAACGAACTATCATCCAGAACCAGTGAATTGGTTTAAAGGCTAATGTATTTTAAATAAAGCGAGAATACAGGTGAAATAATTTTCGCCTCTCTGTTCTCGCTCTCTTTTTGGACAAATTAAGATAAATCGAGCATAACCATTTTCTATAGGAGGAAGACATAAATGAGTAAATCTTATGATTATGATTATATTATTATCGGCGGGGGCAGTGCCGGTTCAGTTTTAGGTAATCGTTTAAGTGTAGACAAGAACAATGAGGTATTAGTATTAGAAGCAGGACGCAGCGACTATTTCTGGGATTTATTTATTCAAATGCCAGCAGCATTAATGTATCCATCAGGAAATCGTTTCTACGACTGGATTTATGCGACAAACAACGAACCACATATGGGCGGTCGCCAAGTTGCACACGCACGCGGTAAGGTATTAGGCGGTTCAAGTTCAATCAACGGTATGATTTATCAGCGTGGTAACCCGATGGACTATGAAAAATGGGGTTCACCAAAAGGTATGGAAACTTGGGATTACGCACATTGCTTACCATACTTCAAACGTTTAGAAACAACATTCGGTGCAGAACAAGATGACGAATATCGTGGTCATCATGGTCCGATTAAATTAAAACGTGGACCAGCGAAAAACCCATTATTCCAAGCGTTCTTTGATGCAGGTGTGCAAGCAGGCTACAATAAAACACCTGATGTGAACGGTTTCCGTCAAGAAGGTTTCGGACCTTTCGACAGCCAAGTTCATAATGGCCGTCGTGTATCAGCTTCACGCGCTTACTTACATCCAGTAATGAAACGTAAAAATTTACATGTTAAAACACGTGCGTTTGTGACGAAATTAAACTTTGAAGGTAATAAGGTTACAGGCGTGACATTTAAACGTAATGGTAAATTGCATACGGTTACCGCAAAAGAAGTCATCTTATCAGGTGGTGCCTTCAATACACCACAATTACTTCAATTATCAGGTATCGGTGATTCTGAACACTTGAAATCATTAGGTATTGAACCACGTATTCACTTACCTGGTGTCGGTGAAAACTTCGAAGACCACTTAGAAGTGTACATTCAACACGCAGCATCTCAACCTGTGTCAGAACAACCAAGTTTAAATCCATTAAAAATGCCATTTATCGGTTTACAATGGATCTTCAGCCGTACAGGCCCAGCTGCAACGAACCACTTTGAAGGTGGCGGATTCGTACGTTCAAACGATGATGTGAAGTATCCAAACTTGATGTTCCACTTCTTACCGTTAGCGGTACGTTATGATGGCGAGAAAGCAGAAACAAAACATGGTTTCCAAGTACACGTTGGACCAATGTATTCTAACTCTCGCGGCAGCTTGAAGATTAAATCAACAGACCCATTTGAACATCCTGACTTTGTGTTCAACTATCTTTCAACAGAAGAAGATAAACGTGAATGGGTAGAAGCTATTCGTGTTGCACGTAATATCTTATCTCAACCTGCACTTGCACCGTATAACGATGGAGAAATTTCTCCAGGACCAGAAGTTCAAACAGATGAAGAAATTTTAGATTGGGTACGCCGCGACGCTGAAACAGCATTACACCCTTCATGTAGTGCGAAAATGGGACCTGCTTCAGACCCAATGGCTGTTGTAGACCCATTAACAATGAAAGTACATGGCATGGAAAACTTACGTGTTGTTGATGCATCAGTCATGCCTACAACAACAAACGGTAATATTCATGCGCCTGTCTTAATGATTGCGGAAAAAGCTGCAGATATTATTTTAGGCAATGATCCAATGAAACCAGAATATATGGATTATTATGTACATGGTAAACATGATAAAAATGCAGGAACAGTTCAATAATTAACGTTTTAAAAGGAGTCTTCAAATAGTGGAGGACTCCTTTTTTTATATACTTTTAGAAAGTCTGTTTATTGCCATACGATGATGCAAAATTATAAATGTTTAAGTTTTGATACATAGGGATAAGAGAAACGTAACGAGGAAGTGTACAAAAGTAAATTTCATGTTAAAAATATTTATCATAATAAAAAAGTGTGAAACTTTTGAAATTTACTAAAATAGTTATAGACACTTCTTGAAATTTCAGTATAATTAACTCAATTAGCAATTTTTAAACGAAACTAAATGTTGAACAAGCGAAACAAAGGTTTGGAGAAAACGAGGAGGAATTTTTTCTATGAAAAAATTAGATTTTCTTCCGAATAGACGGAACAAGTATTCTATACGTAAATTTACCGTAGGAACAGCTTCGATTCTATTAGGAACAATGTTGATTTTAGGAGTAAACGATGAAGCAAGAGCAGCTGAAAACAGCACATCTGATTCATCAGGCAGCAGCTCAAGCAGCTCGACGGGAAGTGGCGACACTTCAACAACTGAGTCAACTACAGAAACTACACCGACACAAGAGACACAAACAAATACGCCAGAAACAACGACGAATACGACAGAAACAGCACCACAAGTTGATACCTCTCCACCACAAGAACCGGCTCAAAATACAACTGAAACAACAGAAACACCTGCGACATCCACGCCATCTGGTGAGACGTCTGCGCCAACAACTGACCCTGCGCCAGCACCAGATACGACTACAGAACAAGATTCAACACCTTCTAATCAAGAATCTTCAACATCAACACCTTCAGAAACACCAACACCTTCACAGCCATCATCCAATGAATCATCTCAAACACAAAGTACTCCTGATACTAAGACAACACCTTCAACAGACGCACCTTCATCATCAAACGACACTTCATCAGACTCTCAAACAACACCATCAAATGATACATCATCAGAATCTCAAGCGGCACCATCAAATGATACATCAAATCCAGATACATCAACAGGAACGTCAGATGCACCATCAACAACTGATAATAACACTACAAATAGTACAGCTAATGATACTTCTACGCCAAATTCAACGAATGACACAACGATTTCATCTATTGAATCACCAACACCGACATTGTCTCAAGATTTATCACAAACATTGGATAGCAGTACAGATAAGGAAAGCGCTTTAACAGATTATTTAGCAACTGAAGAAAATTTATCACCTGAAGCAGCACAACAAGTGGTAGATGGTATGGCAGTAGATGCGAATACTGCGACAGATGAAGAAATCGCAGGTGCTTTATTGACTTCTTATTTACTGAATACATCGAGCGCACCTGGCAGTGATCCTGTGGGCGAATTACCATTAACAACATCTACACAATCATCAACGACATCAAGTTCAACAAGTATTTCACCGATGTTTCGTATGATGGCATTTTCAGCATATGCAGCACCAGCACCTGCGACACAAGTCAGCACGTGGGATCAGTTTATTGCGGCGTTAAATGACAAAACAGTCTCTAATATTCAATTGACTGGCAATATCACAGGTACAAGCTCACCGAACCTTCAAACTTCAACAGGACGCTCTGTGACGATTGATGGTGGCGGTTATACGTTGAATACGGGAACGAATATTATTAACGCCCCAGCAACATCAGGCAGTTGGAATATGACGTATCAAAATATGAATATTACAACAGGCAATACAGGTGGTTTAGTAAACTTCGGCGCAAGTACGACGACTAACAACACTATCTCGTTCAATAACGTCAAACATACTGGCAGTAACTTGGTGAGCAGTACACTCGCAAACCAAAACGTGAATGTCAATATTAGCGGCAACTTCAGTTCAATTAGTAATGACAGTACTTTAAACCGTTCAAACATTGGTGCGAAGAATATCAATATTGCGGCAGATGCGACAGTTAATATTACACGTACTGGTTTAGGTAACGCACTGCAAGTCGTTGATGGCGGTGTAATTACAACAGGTACGAATTCAAATATTACAATGAACGTTTCGCCAACCAACCCATGGGGCACAACGAACGGCACAACTGCATTCCAAGTCGGTAATGGCGGCTCTGTGTTAATCGGTGATGGTTCGACATTAAATATTACAGGTCAAAATATTTTTGACTTTGCGAATGATGGCACGCTTTACACAGGTGCGAATTCTACAATCAATATCAGTCAAAAAGGTAACGGTAACATTGTAGATATGGGGACTGGCAGTACTTTCGAAGTTGGCCAATACTCTAAATTCATCGCATATTCCGATGGACATCGTGCGGGTGATTACTCAAACAACAACCTGATAGGATTAGATGGTAACTCTCAAATTTTAATTGATGAGTACGCGACATTATTCTTAGATGCAAAAAACCATCAATGGAACCCAGATACTAAGACACAAGTCGGCGCTTATAATGACTTAGTCAACATTAATGCGACAGGTACGCAAAGTGCATTATTATGGGTGAAAGATAATGCGACATTAGACTTGCGTACAGATAACCGTGACTATTACGCGGAAGTTTTATCGATTCCTTTAGGCGGAACAAGTCAAAACCGCCAATTTATCTTTGATAATGCGAACTATATCAACTTCCAAAAGAATAGTATTGTCACAAGTGGTCAAAGTACAAATGGCAGTAAGCCGAACTTGATTTATATGGATCCTGGCTCTCCAGGTTATATGAAGTGGAATGGTTCTTATATTGTTAAAACTTGGAATGCGACACACTTTAGTGATCCAAATCAAAGTGCAGATGCGGATACAGTTTGGTCTGACGTTGTAGATTTACAAGCAGCACAAAAAGGTTTCTCTACAGGTACACCAACTTATAATACAGCAGAATCTACAAGTGCCAGCTCAACACCTTCAGGTACAAGCAGTAAAGACTTAAGTACTTTAAACTTAAATACGATTCAAAGAATTGTGTTAATCAGTAATAACTCAGTCAACCCTGAAGCTGTGCCGGCGCAAACAACCGTAGAAACAATTGAGCCAAGTACAAGTTATCAAGCTGTTTCAGACCCGACAAAACCGCTTGGTACTGAAACGATTGTGGTAGAAGGTGTACCAGGTTCACAAACTGTAACAACAGAACCAGGTAAAGATACTATTGTGAACGTGACACAACAGCCAACAAACGAAGTTATAGGTGTGAATAATGTACAAGCGACGACAACAACTATTCCTTACAACACACAATATGTCGGTGTAAACCAACCAACAGATTATACAAACGTGCGTACACAAGGCCAAGCAGGATCAACAACAACGACAACGACTTATACGGTTGACCCAGCAACAGGTCAATTATCTAATCCAGTGACTACTACATCGACAGTTCAACCTGTAACACAAGTCATTGAAAAAGGAACAGTTCAAACAACAACAGCAGATGTACCATATGAAACGATTTATAGAGAAAATCCAAACTTACCTCAAGGTACACAAAACGTTGTTCAACAAGGGGTAACAGGTCAAACACAAACGACAACGACTTATACAGTGAACCAGACAACAGGTGCATTAGAAAATCCGACAACATCAACAACGACATTAACACAAAAGCAAGATCAAATTATTGAAGTAGGATCAGGTGTGACAACATCAACAACTTCACCGATTCCATCAGGTACGACATATGTTGCAGATCCAAACCCTGATGCAGGAGTTGGAGACCAAACAGTTGTGACGCAAGGTCAAGATGGTGTCGCAACAACAGTAAAAGAACCTGGTCAAGAAGCAGTTACAACAACGACAACACCAGCTGTTGATGAAGTCATCAGTGTGGATAATGTTGATACTAACGTGACACCGATTCAATATAATACGGTGTATCGTTATAACCCGGATTTAGCAGTAGGAACAACGAATACGTTAGTTCAAGAGGGACAAAATGGTTCAACAACGACGACAACAACGTATGATGTAGATGCGACAACAGGTGCATTATCTAACCCGCAAACTGTGACAAATACAATCAATCCAGTTGACCAAGTCTATGAATATGGACCAGTCGCAGGCGATACAGTGTATCAAGTCGACCCGAACTTACCATACAACCAAACAAATACAGTGCCAGGCACGCCAGGGGACCCGAACGATCCAAACAACTTGCCGACGGACACAATTGTTTATGTTGGTAATGTCAGCACATCAACAACACCAATTATTCATAGTACGGAATACATTGGTGTGAATGAACCGACGACGTATAGAAATGTAGTGGCTGAAGGCAGTGATGGTTCAACAACAACGACAACAACATATGAGGTCAATCCTCAAACAGGTGAATTGATTAATCCGCAAACTAATACAGAAACAGTGCCTGCAGAAAATCGCGTAATTGAAAAAGGGACAGTCCAAGTTACAACAGCAGAAGTACCATATGAAACGACTTATAGAGAAAACCCAGATTTACCACAAGGCACAGAAAATGTGTTGCAAGAAGGTGTGGTAGGTCAAACACAAACAACAACAACTTATACAATCAACAGCACAACAGGTGAATTAGAAAGTCCTGTTTCAAATACAGATACTTTAGTACAAGCACAAGACCGTATTATTGAAGTGGGTACAGGTACGACGTCTGTCACAACTACACCAATTCCAGCGACAACGGTTTACCAAGCGAACCCTGACAAAGATTCAGGTACAGGTGACCAAATTGTGGTTGTTGAAGGTCAAGATGGTGTGTCAACAACAGTGAAAGAACCAGGTCAAGAAGCGGTTACAACGACAACCACACCAGCGGTTAATGAAGTCATCGGTGTAGATAATGTTGATTCAGCGACAGCACCGATTCCATATGAAACAATCAACCGTTATAACCCAACATTACCTGTTGGTTCACAAAATGTGGTCGTTCAAGAAGGACAAGAAGGTACCGCAACGACAATCAAGACATATGAAGTTGACCCGGCAACAGGTGCGTTATCTAATCCGGTGACAACGGAAGAAGTGTCTCCATCAACACCGCGTATCGTAGAATACGGACCAGTTGAAGGTAATACGGTTTATCAAGTCGACCCGAACTTGCCATATAACCAAACAAATACAGTACCAGGTACACCTGGAGATCCAAATAATCCGAATAACTTACCAACGGATACTATTGTGTATGTCGGTAATGTCAATACAACAAATGAAACATTACCTTATGACACGCAATATGTAGGTGTTAATCAACCGGCAGATTATACAAATGTACAAACAGCGGGTCAAAATGGTGTGACGACAACGACAACAACTTATGAAGTCGATCCAAATACGGGTACATTGATTAATCCATCTATTTCAACACAAACGACACAACCTGTGACAGAAGTGGTTGAAAAAGGAACAGTCCAAGTTGCGACAACACCAGTACAATATGAAACGATTTATCAAGAAAATGCGAATTTACCTGTAGGCGTTCAAAATGAAATCCAACCAGGTGTGGTTGGGGAAATAACAACGACAACAACGTATACAGTGAATCCTGAAACAGGCGCATTAGAAAATCCATCATCAACAGATGCGACAACAGTTCAAAAACAAGACCGTATTATTGAAGTCGGTACAGGTACAACTGTTGTGACTACAGATCCGATAGCGCCGACAACGGTTTACGAAGCAAACCCTAATCCAGATGCGGGCACAGGTGATTACACAGTAATAACACCTGGACAAGCAGGTGAAACGACAACTACGAAAGAACCTGGTCAAGAGCCAGTCACTGAAATTACGACACAACCTGTGAATGAAGTCATTGGTGTGGATAACGTAGATACAACAACAGAAACAATTCCGTACCAAACAGAAACACGTTATAACCCGAACTTGCCAGTAGGCAGTACAGATGTAGTGGCACAACCAGGTCAAGATGGTGTGATTACGACAACGACAACGTATGACGTAGATACAACGACAGGACAACTGTCTAATCCACAAGTGTCAACAGAGACAACACAACCTGTGACACAAATTATCGAATATGGTCCGGTTGCCGGAGAAACGATTTATCAAGCAGACCCGAACCTGCCATATAATGAAACAACGACGGTTGAAGGTACGCCTGGCGATCCGAATGACCCGAATAATCTGCCTACAAACACAGTGATTAAAGTAGGTAATACAACACATGAACTCGCAACATTACCTTATGACACGCAATATGTAGGTGTGAGTCAACCGACAGATTATACAAATGTCAGAACAGAAGGACAAGAAGGTTCAACAGCTACGACAACGACGTATACAGTGGACCCAGATACAGGTGCGTTATCAAATCCGGTCACTTCTGTTCAAACGATTGGACCAGTTACACAAGTGGTTGAAAAAGGAACGGTTCAAACGACAACAGCGGATGTCCCATATGAAACGATTTATAGAGAAAACCCAGATTTACCACAAGACACACAAAATGTGGTACAACAAGGCGTAGTTGGTCAGACACAAACAACGACAACGTATACGATAAATCCAGAAACAGGTGCGTTAGAAAGTCCGACATCTGACACAATAACTACGATTTACAAACAAGACCAAATTATTGAAGTAGGTACAGGCGTAACGACATCTACAACGTCACCGATTTTACCGACAACAACTTACCAAGCGAACCCTGATGCAGACCCTGGCACAGGAGACCAAGTTATCTTAGTGCCTGGTCAAGAAGGTGTTGCGACAACGGTAAAAGAGCCAGGTAAAGAAGCGGTCACTACAACGACTAAAGAACCAGTGAATGAAGTGGTTGGTGTAGATAACGTGGATACTACAACGAGCACGACAGCTTATGATACGATTACACGTTATAATCCGAACTTGCCGACAGGCAGTACAAATGTAGTCGTTCAACAGGGTCAAGATGGCGTTACAACAACGACAACTACGTATGAAGTAGACCCGACAACAGGCCAATTATTAAATCCGCAAGTAGAAACAAACACAACAGAACCAGTGAGTCAGATTGTGGAATATGGTCCTGTCGCAGGCAATGTCGTGTATCAACCTGACAGTAATGTACCTTATAATCAAACTAATACTATTGAAGGTACACCTGGAGACCCAAATGATCCGAATAACTTACCGACAGATACAGTTGTCAAAGTGGGTAATGTGCAAACGGATGTGACGACACAACCATATGAAACAACATATGTAGGTGTGAGTCAGTCGACAGATTACACAAATGTTCAAACACAAGGTCAAGACGGTACAACGATTACCACAACAACGTATCAAGTGGATCCAAACACAGGTTCACTATCAAACCCTGTGACTGCAGTTCAAACGATTGCGCCAGTGACACAAGTGGTTGAAAAAGGAACAGTTCAAACAACAACAGCGGATGTCCCATATGAAACGATTTACAGAGAAAATCCGTATTTACCACAAGGTACACAAAATGAAGTTCAAACAGGTATTACAGGTCAAACACAAACAACAACGACTTACACAGTGAACACACAAACAGGTGCACTAGAAAGTCCAGTTGAAAACACAACGACATTAGTTGAAAAGCAAGACCGCATTATTGAAGTGGGTACAGGCGTAACAACGTCTACGACAACACCAATCCCACCTGAAACAACTTATCAAGCAAATCCTGATAATGATCCAGGTGTCGGCGAACAAACGATTATTACACAAGGTCAATCTGGTGTATCAACGACAGTCAAAGAACCTGGGCAAGAGGCAGTTACGACAACGACAACAGAACCTGTGACGGAAGTCATTGGCGTAGATAATGTGGATGTGACACAACAAGATATTCCGTATAACACGATTGAACGTTATAATCCGAATTTACCAGTGGGTACAACGAATTCAGTGGCACAAGAAGGGCAAACGGGTCTTAAAACAACAACGACAACGTATGAAGTTGACCCAGATACAGGCGCATTATTAAATCCTGCGATTAATACAACAGAAACTGCGCCAGTTGATCGTATTATTGAATATGGTCCAGTGGCAGGAGAAGTAATTTATCAACCAGACCCAAGCTTACTAGTAGGCCAACAAACGACTACTGAAGGTGTACCAGGAGATCCAAACGATCCAAATAACTTACCGACAGATACGGTTGTTAAAGTAGGTAATGTCGATACTGCGACAACTGTCTTGCCACATGATGTGACATACGTGGCAGTAGATCAACCGACAGATTATAAAAATGTTGCAACAACAGGTGTCGATGGTTCAACGACTACTACAACAACGTATCAGGTGGATCCAAATACAGGTGTGTTAAGCAATCCGACATCAGTTAATCAAACAACAGAACCTGTGACAGAAGTTGTGGAAATCGGTACGCAACAAGTCACTACAGCTGAAGTACCTTATACAACGATTTATAGAGAGAACCCAGACCTTGCGGAAGGCACACAAAATGAACTTCAAGCAGGTGTCATTGGGCAGACACAAACGACAACAACTTATAGCGTGAATCCAGAAACTGGAGAGTTATACAATCCAGTTGCGAATACAGTAACGCTGACTGAAAAACAAGATCGTATTGTAGAAGTCGGCACTGGCGTGACAGTAACAGACACAACAGTGATTCCGCCGACGACAACGTATGAAGCAGCACCGAACCCAGATGCAGGTGTCGGTAACACGACAGTGATTACAGAAGGTGTACCAGGTGAATCAACAACAACGAAAGCACCAGGACAAGATCCAGTTACTGAAACAACAACACCGCCTGTCAACGAAGTGATTGGTGTTGATAATGTAGACACAACAACAGATACGATTCCATTCGATACGCAATATGTAGCAGTAGATCAACCTATCGGCTATGAAAATGTGGCGACATCAGGTCAAAATGGTACAACAACGACAACAACAACGTATCAAGTCGACCCGAATACAGGTGCATTGATTTCTCCAGAAACAACAACGACGACAGAACAACCAGTGGCACAAGTGATTGAAATCGGTACAAAACAAGTGACAACAAACGATATTCCATTTAATACAACGTATGTCGATAATCCGAACTTGCCAGTAGGAACTGAAAATGAGGTTCAAGCAGGTATTGTGGGACAAGAAGAAATCACAACAACATATACTGTAAATCAGACAACAGGTGCACTTGAAAATCCAGTGTCTGTGACAACAACACAAGTTGAAAAACAAGATCGTATTATTGAACGTGGTACAGGTGTCACAACAACTGAAGTGACAGAGCTGCCACCGAAAACAATCTATGTTGCGGATTCAGATAGTGATGCAGGTGTGGGCGGTACGACTGTTCTTACGCCAGGACAAGCAGGTTCAACAACGACAACGACTGAACCAGGTCAAACACCTGTCACAGAGACAGTTCCGGCTGTAGACCAAGTTGTAGGTGTTGATAACGTAGATACAAGCACAACAGATGTTCCGTTTGAAACACAATATGTCGGTGTAAACCAGCCTGTGGGTTATGAAAATGTTGCAACGACAGGTCAAAACGGTACAGAAACAACGACAACAACGTATGATGTGAATCCGGAAACTGGAGCGTTGACGAACCCTCAAGTTTCAACAACATCAACACCAGCTACTGCACAAGTTGTGGAAATTGGTACAACGCAAGTTGAAACTAACGATGTGAATTACGAAACAATTTATAGAGAAAATCCAGACTTGCCTGCAGGTACACAAAATGAAATTCAAGCAGGTATTACAGGACAAACTCAAACAACAACAACTTATACAATAAATGCGCAAACAGGTGCGTTAGAAAATCCAACTTCAAATACAGTAACAACAAAAGAAGTACAAAACCGTATTGTTGAGGTCGGTACAGGTGTAACGACACAAACTACGACACCAATCGCACCAACAACAAGTTACACCGCAAACCCTGATACAGCGCAGCCAATCGGAGAACAAACAGTGATCACAGAAGGTGTGCCAGGTGAATCGACAACAACGAAAGCACCAGGACAACCTGCGGTCACTGAAACAACAACGCAACCTGTGAATGAAGTCATTGGTGTAAACAATGTGACACAAACAGAAACGGATGTACCATATGAAACAATTATCTGTTATAATCCGAATCTGCCAGTCGGCACAACGGATTATGTAGCACAAACAGGACAAAATGGTTCAACTATTTCTACGACAACTTATGAAGTTGATACAAACACAGGAGCATTGATTAATCCGAACACACAAACAACAACAATAGATCCAATAAATCAAATTGTAGAATACGGACCAGTTGCTGGCGGTACAACATATCAAGCAGACCCGACATTACCAGCTGGTCAAACAAGTACAGTACCAGGTCAACCAGGAGATCCGAATGATCCGAATAATCTGCCGACGGATACTGTGGTAAAAGTGGGCAACGTGACAACAGAAACAAGCCCAGTTCCTTATAACACACAATATGTAGGTGTTAGTGAACCGACAACGTATACAAATGTTCAAACACCAGGTCAAAATGGTACTGAGACAACAACGACAACGTATACTGTGAACCCAGAAACAGGTGCACTTGAAAGTCCAGCAACTATAACAACGACAATTCCTTCAACAACTGAAGTGATTGAAAAAGGTACAGTACAAGTTGTAAATACGGATATTCCTTACGACACAGTATATAGAAAAAATCCAGATTTACCTGCAGGTACACAAAATGAAATTCAAGCAGGTAGCGTTGGCACATCACAAACAACAACAACTTACCAAGTAAATGGTCAAACAGGTGCGTTAGAAAATCCAACGTCAGAAACAACAATTCTATCTGGTGCACAAACACGCATTATTGAAGTAGGTGTCGGCACAACTGTTACGACAACAGATGTGATTGAACCTAAGGCAAACTATGTCGCAAATCCAGATGCAGACCCAGGCACAGGTGATCAAACAGTCATCACACCAGGTAAGCCAGGTGAATCGACAACAACGAAAGCACCAGGTCAAGAGCCTGTCACTGAAACAACAACACCAGCTGTTGATGAAGTGATTGGTGTAGACAATGTGGATACGACAACACAAACAATTCCGTACGAAACCATCATCCGTTATAATCCGGATTTACCTGTCGGTACAGTGAATCAAGTGGTACAAGAAGGTCAAGACGGTACGACAACAACGACAACGACATATGATGTAGACAGCACAACAGGTACATTGTCTAATCCGCAAGTAACACAAAGCACAACAGCACCTATCAATAAAATTGTAGAATATGGTCCGGTTGAAGGTACGATTGTGTATCAACCAGATGCGAATCTGCCATATGGTGAAACAGAAACAATTCCAGGTACGCCAGGCGACCCGAATGATCCGAATAACCTACCGACTGAAACAGTAGTGAAAGTGGGTAACCAAGTTACAACAACGGATGCGTTGCCATATGACACGCAATATGTTCCAACAACTGAACCAGTAGGCTATGAAAATGTGAAAGTCGCAGGTCAAGATGGTACATCTACAACGACAACAGTGTATGATGTGGATCCAACAACAGGTACATTAAGCAATCCAGCAGTGACGACAAATACAACACCAGCTGTCACACAAGTTGTTGAAAAAGGCACAACTCAAGTCACAACAAGTGCTGTACCATATGAAACGGTTTATGTAGAAAATCCTAATTTACCTGAAGGTGCACAAAATGTGCTTCAAGAAGGTTCAGCAGGTCAAACACAAACAACGACAGTTTATTCACTCAATGCGGAAACAGGTGCTTTAGAAAACCCGGTTTCTTCTACAGTGACAACACAAGAAGCAATCAATCGTATTATTGAAGTCGGTACAGGCGTAACGACAACAACGACAACACCGATTGCGCCGACTACGTCATACGAAGCTAATCCAGATTATACGCAACCTGTCGGAACACAAACTGTGACAGTCCCTGGTCAAGCAGGCGAATCAACGACAACGAAAGCACCAGGACAAGAAGCGGTTACGGAAACAACGATTCCTGCAGTGAATGAAATTATTGGTGTGAATAACGTAGAACGTACAGAAACAACCATTCCATACGAAACAATCGTACGTTATAACCCAAGCCTTCCTGTAGGTACAACAGATTATGTCGCACAAGAAGGTACGAACGGTACAACGACAACAACAACAACGTATGAGGTAGATAATCAAACAGGTGCGTTAACAAATCCACAAACACAAACGACAACAGTAGATGCGGTGAATCGTATTGTGGAATATGGACCGGTAGAAGGCGGCATCATTTATCAACCAGATGCGACGTTGCCTGCAGGTCAAACATCTACAACACCAGGTACACCTGGAGATCCAAACGACCCAGATAACTTACCGACAGATACTATTGTGAAAGTCGGCAATACAACAACAGAAACAACTCAAGTACCTTATGAAACGAAATATGTAGGTGTTGATGCACCAACAACTTATACGAATGTACAAACACCAGGTCAAACAGGTACAGAAACAACAACAACGTATAGCGTGAATCCTTCAACGGGTGCTTTAAGTAACCCGCAAATCACAACAACATCAACACCAGCTGTTGATGAAGTGATTGAAAAAGGTACGACACAAGTCACAACAGCTGACGTTCCTTACAATGTGGTTTACAAAGATAATCCTAATCTACCTCAAGGTACAGAAAATGTACTGCAAACAGGTATCACAGGACAAACGCAAACAACAGTAACTTATACGGTGAATCCGCAAACAGGCGAGCTAGAAAATCCATTATCAACAGATCAAGTGCTAGTAGAAAAACAAGACTTGATTATTGAAGTGGGTGTCGGCACAACATCAACGACAACAACAGAAATTCCGCCAGAAACAACGTACGTTGCGAACCCTGATTCAGACGCAGGTACAGGTGATACACAAGTGGTGACACCAGGCGTACCGGGCGAGTCAACGACAACGAAAACACCTGGACAAGAAGCGGTGACAGAAGTTACTACACCAGCGGTTAATGAAGTGATTGGTGTAGACAATGTGGATACGAC
>NZ_KV820945.1:48617-133567 GCF_001815505.1 Staphylococcus sp. HMSC072B07
AAGTGATTGGTGTAGACAATGTGGATACGACAACGCAAACGATTCCGTATGAAACAATCATCCGTTACAATCCAGACTTACCTGTCGGTACAACAGATTATGTTGCGCAAGAAGGTCAAAATGGAGTCACTACAACGACAACAACGTATGAGGTGGACAGTCAAACAGGCGCGTTGACGAATCCTCAGACTGAAACACAAACAACAAATCCAGTGCAACGTATTGTGGAATATGGACCAGTAGAAGGCGGTGTGGTCTACCAACCAGATTCAAGTGTGCCATATGGCGAAACAGTAACTGTTCCAGGTACACCAGGTGACCCGAATGATCCAAATAATCCACCGACAGAGACGGTCGTTAAAGTTGGTAATATGACAACAGATACAACACCAGTTGCGTATGACACGCAATATGTACCGACAACTCAACCGGTGGGCTACGAAAATATTACGACACCAGGTCAAGACGGAGTAGTAACGACAACAACGATTTATCAAGTGGACAAGACAACAGGTACATTGATTAATCCAGAAGTAACATCAATCAAGACACCACCTGTCACACAAATTGTGGAAAAAGGTACAACACAAACATCAACGAACGATGTACCATACGAAACTGTGTATATCGAGAATCCTAACTTGCCTCAAGGCACACAAAACGAGTTACAGGCAGGTGTTACAGGTCAAACGACAACGATTGTGACGTATACGTTGAACCCACAAACAGGTGCGTTAGAAAATCCGACAGAAGTGACAACTACTGATATTGCGAAACAAGACAGAATCATTGAAGTCGGTAGCGGTACAACAACATCTACGACAACACCGATTGCGCCGCAAACTTCATATGAAGCGAACCCAGATGTATCACAACCAATTGGTACTCAAACAGTGATTACAGAAGGGCAACCAGGTGAATCTACAACAACGAAAGAACCGGGTCAAGAAGCGGTAACAGAAGTGACAACACCAGCAGTGAATGAGGTTATCGGTGTCAACAACGTAGAACAAACAACAGAAACGATTCCGTATGACACGATTGTCAGATATAATCCGAATCTGCCAGTCGGCACAACGGACCATGTCGCACAAGAAGGTCAAAACGGTGTTACTACGAAGACAACAACGTATGAAGTAGATGCGACAACGGGTGCGTTGATTAACCCGATAACGAATACTGAGACAACCAACCCAGTGCAACGTATTGTGGAATATGGACCAGCTGCAGGCCAAGTGGTTTTCCAACCAGACCCGAACTTACCAGCAGGTGAAACAAGAACAGTGGAAGGTCAACCAGGAGATCCGAATGACCCAGATAATCCACCGACAAACACAGTCGTTTATGTAGGTAATGTCGTAACTGATTCAACATCAGTACCATACGATACGCAGTATATCAGTACAGATGAGCCTATCGGTTATGAAAGTGTCGTAACACCAGGTCAAGACGGTACGACAACTACAACGACAACGTATGAAGTGGATCCGACGACAGGTGCATTGGTGAATCCAGCAACATCAACTGAAACAACATCACCAACACCGCAAATTGTCGCAAAAGGTACAACTCAAACAACAACGAATGACGTACCATTCGAAACAATTTACCAAGAAAATCCTAACTTACCGCAAGGTACTCAAAATGAAGTACAAGCAGGTATCACAGGTCAAACTGAAACAACAACGACGTACACAGTTAATCAAGAAACTGGTGCACTTGAAAATCCATCAACTGTCACAACAACTGTGACACCGGCACAAAATAGAGTGATTGAAATCGGAGTCGGCACAACCGCAACGACAACAACAGAAATACCGCCGTCAACTTCATATGAAGCGAATCCGGATCCATCACAACCAATCGGTACACAGACAGTGACAACAGAAGGACAACCAGGTATTGAAACAACAACGAAAGTACCAGGGCAACCTGCGACATCAGAAATTACAACACCACCAGTCAATGAAGTGGTAGGTGTGAACAACGTTGAACAAACAACAACACCTATACCATTTGAAACAATTATCAGATACAATCCTGATTTACCAGTCGGTACAGTTAATCATGTGGCACAAGAAGGTCAAAACGGCGTAACTACAACGACGACAACGTACGAAGTAGACAAAACAACAGGCGCTTTATTGAATCCGACAACAACAGAATCTGTCACAACACCGCCAGTTGACCGTGTGATTGAATATGGACCTGTCGCACCATCTACAACGTACCGTCCAAATCCAGACTTGCCAGTTGGCGAGACACAAGTGATAGAAGAAGGTACGCCAGGAGATCCGAATGACCCGAATAATCTGCCGAAAGACAGAGTGATCAGTGTCGGCACAAAAGTGGTCACAACGACAGATATCCCATATGACACAATCTACCAAGATAACCCGAACTTACCAGCAGGTACAGAATATGAAGTACAGCCAGGTAAAACAGGTCAAACACAAACAACAACAGTTTACGGCGTAGATCCGAAAATAGGTGAACTCATCAATCCAGATACAACAACAATTACACTGGTTGAAAAGGTAGACAGAATTGTTGAAAGAGGAACTGGCACAGTACCAGTTGACCCAGAAGATCCGGGTACAACACCAGAAGAACCAGAACAACCTGAAGATCCGGGCACAACACCAGAGGAACCAGAACAACCTGAAGATCCGGGCACAACACCAGAAGATCCAGGTACAACACCGGAAGAGCCACAAGAGCCGGAAAATCCTGAGAAACCAACACCAGAAGTTCCAGAAACGCCAGGCACACCAGAACAGCCTGAAAATCCAACGCAACCAGAAAAACCAGAAGAGCCTGAAACAGAAGTGCCAAATGAACCAAGCGAACCAAATCAACCAGAACAACCAATAACACCAAGTACACCTGAGACACCAACACAACCAGAAAAACCATCACAACCGACATCACCAGAAGTTACTGTGCCATCTGAAGATAAAGATGGAGTAACGCCACCACATGTACCATCTGAACCTGAAACTAATGATGGTACAACAGTAACGACTGAAGGTGAACAAGATGTACCAGCTCAGTCAGAAGCTGAAGGTAAACAACCAACAAAAGCAGATAAGCAACAAACTGCTAAAGATAAAGACTTGCCTGATACAGGTCAAGATGATGTGAAGAAAACATTATTCGGCACATTGTTCGCTGGTTTAGGTGCTTGGTTACTCTTTGGTAAACGTCGTAAGAAAGATAATGAAGAGAAATAAGTATTAAATTTAAAAACTGAATAAGTAAGATGAGACGTCCTTTGAAAGTTCGAGGGGCGTCTTTTTTATGGTTTTTTATTTCTGAAATGGTAAAGGTGAGATTGTGTTAATTGTATGTAAAGAATGTTAAGTGAGTGTTGATTTTATAATTAGTTTATTAATGGTATGTAATTCTAAAATTAGGATTGTTAAATAATAATTTTAATTACGAATATTGATTGAATACTTTTTACTTAGTGGATTATACTGTTACTAAATTGGAACATAATATCTAATTAGAATATTTGCGATGTGTGATGAAATGGCAGAAATCTTTTCGGATGGAAGCGATAAACAAAAAAACATTTGGATATTTGGCAGATATTCTAAAGTATTATTTCTTGGCATCATAGTGAGAGATAATCGTTAAAGATAAAGGAGAAGATAGCTATGCAAATACCATTTAGTCCGCCTAAAATTTCTGAAGAGGCCATCGAAAGTGTTGTGGAAACTTTAAGATGCGGTTGGATTACGACAGGGCCTAAAACGAAAGCATTTGAGGAAGCGTTAACTGACTATATGGGGACAGAAGGCACAGTCGCAATGAACTCAGCAACGGCTGCTTTAGAAATGACATTACGTTTATTAGGTATCGGCGAAGGGGACGAAGTCATCACTTCTGCTTATACATACACCGCTTCAGCCTCAGTCATCGCCCATGTCGGCGCTAAAATTGTATTAGTAGACACGCAAAAAGATTCCTTAGAAATGGATTACACACAACTCGAAGATAAAATCACAGAAAACACAAAAGCCATTATTCCTGTGGATATTGCAGGTCAATTATGCGATTACGATCGATTATTTGAAATTGCACGTCGTAAACAAGCACTTTTCCACACGGAAAATCCTGTGCACGCTTTATTAAATCGTATAGCGATTATTAATGATGGTGCCCATTCATTCGGCGCGACCAAAGGGGAAAACAAAAGCGGCAGCTTCGCAGACTTTACCACATTCTCTTTCCATGCGGTAAAAAATCTGACGACTGCTGAAGGTGGGGCAGTTACATGGACGAAAGATTACGAAGCACATGGTTTTGATTTACAGAAACTATACAAAACTTCTATTCTGCACGGTCAAAGTAAAGATGCCTTATCTAAAATGCAGAAAGGGAACTGGGAATATGACATCTCAGAGTTAGGTTACAAATTCAATATGACAGATATCAATGCGGCCATTGGTTTGGATCAACTCAATCATTATGATGAAAACTTAGCACGCCGTAAAGAAGTGGTACGTTTATATGATGAAAATTTAAACTCAGATGTTATCAAGACGCTAAAACACTTTGATAATGATAAAGAATCCAGCTGTCACTTATATATCACGTGGATTAAAGGGGCAACAGAAGAACAACGTAATGCGATTATTGAACATTTGGCGGATGAAGGTATTGCGACAAATGTGCATTATAAACCGTTACCGATGTTTTCAGCGTACCAAGAATACGGCTTTGACATTAAAGATTTCCCGAATGCGTATGCGCATTATGTGAACGAATTGACATTACCGCTCTATCCGCAATTAACAGATGAACAAGTAGAATACATTATTAAACAAGTGAATGAAGCAGTCGGCGGGGTGCTGGTATGAAGAAGGTCTTAATTCTAGGTGTGGCACCTGTACAAGCTGAAGCTATAGAGAAATTAAAAGAGATGGGTTACGAAACACATGCGTTGGCCATGAAAAAAGATGGTCCTGGTGCTGACAGTGCAGATTATTTTGAAGAGATTAATATTATAGATGAAGCGGCAGTCACCGCTTATATCAAACAACATCATATTGATGCTGTTTATTCAGTAGGCTCAGATTTGGCTATGCCAGTTGCGAATAAAATCTCAGAAGTCTTAGATTTACCACACTTTGTCAGTTATGACACAGCATATGCATGTAATCACAAAGATGTAATGCGTGCACAAACCAAAGGGATTACAGGTTCTGTCCCTTTTGAAATCACAAAAGATGTGAACCATCAAACAGAAATTGACTACCCAGTCTTTGTGAAACCGACAGATGGTCAAGGACAACGTGGCATTACTTTAGTGACACAAGCTGCTGATTTACCAGAAGCGATTGCTTATGCGGTGGATCAGTCTAGAGAAGGCGCAGCAATTATTGAACGCTATATCGATGGTTATGAAATTTCAGTGAATGGCTATGTTGTAGATGGCGAACTGCAATTTACCTTGGTATCGATGCGCGAAACATGGCCTGAACACCCAGGTTTAATCCATAAACATATTATCGACCCTGATTATGATTATCCTATGGCTTCTATTGAAGCAGCGATTGCAGCACACTTAGAGACCCTGAAAATTCAAAACGGTCCTGTGTATGCGCAAGTAAAAGTAATGAATCACGAAGCATTTATTATTGAAATTACGCCACGCTTTGATGGTTGTCATATGCATAAATTGATTCAATATTATAATCATGATGACTTATTAGAGAAAACGTTCAAGCATCTTCTAGAAGAACAAGCCCCTACATTTACGGAAGCGACAACGACACAACCAGTAGTCTTAGAATTTATGTGTGAGACACCGAAACAATCGATTGATTATTATCAATTCAAAGTACCAGATCATACTTTAGAAAGCTATCGTTATTACCAACAAGGAGAATTCATCAGACCTGTTAACGGTGTGTATGACAAAGTGGGCTTTTATATTTATCCGCTGATGAAGGAGGAAGATTAAATGGCCTTTAGAATTACAGGCGGCACAGGATTGCTTGGTCGCTATCTGACTGCTTTATTAGAAGATAAAGCTATTGATTATACAGTTTTATCACGTCGTCAAAATACAGAAGATGCGCATCAAGTCCAAACCGATTACAGCGAGGCTTCTTTGGAGATGATATTTCAAGAAGATGATGTCATTGTTCATCTGGCAGGTAATAGAGGACCAAAGAAAGACATCAGCAGTTATACAGAAGAAGTACAGATGGCACAACATGTGTTTGAAGCGGCGCTTGAACAAAAATGTAAAAAAGTAATCGTGGCTTCTTCTATTTCTGTATATGATGATACTTCTACATTGCCTTGGCAGGAAGAAGACGCAGTGAGTGATGTGCCGAAGTCTTTATATGGTTTGAATAAACGTTATATTGAACAGCTGGCTGCGTATTATCGTAAGCATTATCAGTTGGATATAGTGTGTTTACGTTTCTCTCATTTATTTGGCGCACATGAGAAAAATAACTATATGATTAATTATTTTATGCGCTTAGCTTTGTTAGGGAAGCCCTTAACAGTAATGGGTGAGAGTGATGTATCACGTGAATTTTTATATGCGAAAGATGCGGCAAATGCGATTTGGCAAGCGTCACAGCATCCAAACACTTCCTTAATTCAAAACATTAAAGGCAGTGAAACGTTAACGAACCTAGAAGTGGCGCAACATATCAATCAAGTGTTCGGCAATCCGACTGACATTCAACGTCAAGATGAAGATGTGCCGGATTATTTTGAACCTTCTTATATGGATGGTGCACGAGCACAACAAGAAATTGATTTTGTCCCACAATATCAGTTTATAGATGCATTACAAGAAATTTATAGAGAAATGGAGGGGCTGCGTGATGAGTTACCGGAAAAATATTAAGCGTTTGTTAGATGTGTTGTTATTTGTAGCGTTGTTGCCGGTGTTATTAATTGTAGCTTTGCCTGTTAGTATAATGATTAAGAGAGAAGATAAAGGCAGTATCTTATATAATGGACAACGTTTAGGTGTCGGTATGTTGCCTTTTGAAATGCATAAGTTTCGTACAATGAAAGAAAACGCACAAGACATTCGTAATGCGGATGGCAGTACGTTCAATAGTGATCAAGACCCGCGTGTGACAAATATCGGTCGTGTGTTACGTCAAACAAGTATTGATGAATTACCGCAATTGCTGAACGTATTAAAAGGTGACATGAGCTTTGTTGGACCGCGTCCGAGTCCGCTTGGCAATACACATCGTTATCCTGATTACTATAAAACAAAGTTTCATGTGAAACCTGGTATTACGGGTTTAACACAAGCTTTGTTGCGAAATAGTGCTTCGATGGAAGAACGTATGCGTTTAGATGCTTTCTATGCGGCGAATGTCAGCTTTAAAATGGATGCATTTGTGATTTATAAAACGATTTCAACGGTGTTATTACGAAAAAATATTAATCAGAAGTAAGAGAGGAATAGCACTTATGAAGAAAGAACTGATTTTGTTGACGAATTACTTTCCTTACTATAAAGGAGAGGAATATTTAGAAGAAGAAATCAAATATTTGGCAGAAGCCTTTGATCATATTGTGATTGTTCCGACGATGGTCAGCCAGAAGATGAAAGTGACAAGAGAAGTACCGGATGTTGCGACAGTCATCGACTTGCCTTTCCCGCAAGGACTAAAAGATAAGGCCATCAACTTCTTAAAGACAGGGCCAAATATTTTATTGAGTCAACCGCGTTTACGCAGTATCGGTGAAAATGCAGGTTCCTTAAATCCTTATAAGTGGATGTACAACTTGTATTTTGAATCGAGAACAGATGCGATTTATCAAGACTTAGTACGCTCACATTTATTACCGGAAAATGATGGCTATACGCAGCTTTATATTTACAGCTATTGGTTTTATATCACTGCGAACCTCGGCAGAAAACTAAAATATGATTATTATGGTGATGATTCTATCCCATTTATTTCTAGAGGACATGGTTATGATGTCAATGATTATATTAAACCGTTTAGCTTCTTGCCGATGCGTCAAACGATGTTGAAACATGTGGATGCGTTATATCCAGTATCTGATACGAGCTCGAACTATTTAAGTAACAAGTTCCCGAAATATGCGAATAAAATTGAAACCAGACGTCTCGGTGTAGGTGAAGGCAATTATCAAGTTTCATTACGTCAGCCGCCTTTATTTGTCAGCTGTTCAACGATTCGTAAATTAAAGCGTTTAGATGTCATTATTGATGCGTTAGCACAATTGAATGAACAAGGTTATGATTTCAAATGGGTACATATCGGTGATGGTCCAGATGCGCAAAAAATTGAAGCATTGGCAAAAGAGAAATTAAAGCCGTCTCAATATGAATTGATTGGACGTTTGCCGAACAAAGACGTCAGAAAATGGTATCATGAGCATAACCCGACGTTATTTTTAAACACTTCTGAATCAGAGGGTGTACCAGTCTCTGTCATGGAAGCGATGGCGAATGCGATTCCTGTTGTAGCTTCAGATGTCGGAGGTACAGCTGAAATTGTACAAACAGATGTAAATGGTACTTTAATCAGTGACGCACTTAAGCCAGAAGAGGCAGCACGTGCGATTGAATATTTCATAAATCTTTCAGATGAAGCTTATCAAGGCTATGCGAAAGGTGCTTACCAAACTTGGCAGACGCTCTGTGATTCTGAAAGTCTTTATACTGAATTTGCGCATGAACTTGCACAACCTTAAGCGTTCAACTCAGTATATTGCTAGACACCTATGACACAACCAGACGAAAGCGTGTAATACGCAAGAAACGACAAATAAGTAACGAATGAGTAAGTAGGTGGAAGTTTGACCAAGTTATTAAGATGGTGTGTGCTGATGATTGCGGTGATATTGCTTACTATCGGCATTATCTTTTCGAATATTACCTTGTTATTTAGTGCACTCTTATTATTTTTCCTGAACAATCTGATATATGGACTAGAAGCGTTCAACCAGCGGGTCATCTTCTTTATGTTCAATGTGACTTTCTTTGTCTTTTTAATGGGCAGAATGGTTGTCAGCAAACTGTTCCATTATCATGAAAAGGATTTTAAACTGCTGGGAACGTATTTTACAGATCAAGCCACAATATTTAATATTTTAATCTTATTAAGTTTAAGTTTGTTTTGTCTCTTTTTAGGATTTGCGATGTTAGATCGCACGGTTCAACAAGGATTTAAACAGTTTCAGCCTATTGAGACGACATATAAACAAAATATCCGAATCATCAGTTTAGGTGTCTTTACGATTGCGATTATTTTTAAGCTGATGTATTTGGCAGAAGCGGTTCAAGCTTCACAATCACAAGGGTATTATGCCTATTTTTCTAGTTTTAAATCGAATTTACCAGGTGTGTTTGTGTTGATTAGTCGAATGTTCCCAGTCGCATTCTTTGTATATCTCGCAACATTGCCTGCACAAAAGAAAGCATGGCTGCCGATACTTGCTTATTTATTTGTAGATGGGCTTTCTGTATTAACCGGATCTCGTTCTGACTTTATGTTAGATGTGCTCATCTTGTTTATTTATTTCTGTTATCGCAATATTTTAGCGAAGCAGACAGGTACGCAAGCATGGTTCGGTAAAAAGACAATTATTGCGGGCATTATTTCAGCACCGATTTTATTAGCGTTGATGAATTTTGTCGGTAATAACCGAGGCGGAGAAAAGACTGACGGTGGTTTCTTTGATGCATTGTTATCATTTTTCTTCTCACAAGGTATCAGTGTCAATGTCATTGGTTATACCATCGAGAAGGCGAAAGAAATCCCGGATAAAATCTATTCTATTGGACCGTTAACAGAGTATGCCGTTTACAATATTTGGGGCAATTTAACTGGAGGGCAAGGCGGATGGTCTGGCCAATCGGTTGAACGTGCTTTAGAAGGTTATCAATACTCGCATACAATGTCTTATGTCATTATGAAAGACTTATATCTTAAAGGTGTGGGTTATGGTTCAAGTTTCGTTGCTGAAACTTATCATGATTTCGGTTATGTCGGCATGATGTTCGGCAGTATTGTCATTGGTTTACTAATTGCGTTATTTACGAGAATGTTGACCGCAAAACATATTTTAGTGATTGCGGCAGCTTTAATCATGGCACGAATGATGTTGTTTATTCCACGTGCTAGTACAATCGCGTTTATTATTGATACTTTTTCACCAGCGAATATTTTCACAGTGCTTGTGATTTTCGGATTAGAACGTGTGATGCGTTCTTACTTTGAACGCAAGCGCAACCAACATAAACAGGAGTTATGAGTATGAATCAAAGAAGAGCTGGCGCCATCTTATCCTACATATCCATATTTGGTAATATTCTAGTGGCGATTTTATATACACCGTTCTTCATCAGAACGCTCGGCACTTCTGAATATGGGTTGTATAATTTGGTTTTATCCTTTTTAGTTTATTTGAACATTATGGATTTAGCGTTCGGTAACACGATCGCCAAATATTTATCACAAAACAGAGTCAAAGGTTCAAAGGCACAAGAGGCACGTATCTTAGGTAATATCTTAAATATTTACTTTTTGTGTTCCTTATTAGTCGGTCTGATGGGCTTGGTTTTGTATTTGAATGCTGAAGCGGTATTCGGCAATGCATTAGCACCTCAACAATTATCAGAACTGAAATTGATGTTGATTTTTATCATTATCAATATCATGATTTCATTTTATCCAGGTATTTTTAACGGTATTTTACAAGCGTATGAATACTTTGTGATTGCGAAGAGTATGTTGCTGATCCGAGTGATTATGCCTTCTATCATTGCGACACCGTTCTTATTGATGGGATTTGGCGCAGTTACGATTATATTGATTACGTTAATTGTCAATTTTGCGTGTCTGTTCTTAGGCATGATTTTATGTCGACGTCATGTATCGATACGCTTTGATTGGAAAGGTGCATTATCGTTTAATCATTTAAAACAACAGAAACAATTGAACGTGTATTTAGGTTTAGTTTTGTTTTCTATTGCTATTGAACAATTGACGTTAAATTCTGGTCAAATGATTTTAGGTGCGATTAACGGAACGGTTGCGGTTGCGATTTATGTCATCGCTGTACAGTTCGTAAAAATCTTCCAACAGTTTGCGACTTCTATTAATAATGTGACCTTCCCAGGATTCTCAATGTTAGTGGTAGAAGGTGCAAGTAATGAACGTTTACTTCAACAGATGGTACGCATCAGTCGTATTCAATTGATTGTATTATCGTTTATCTTATCCGGTTTTGTGATTTTCGGTGAGAACTTTATTGTGATTTGGGCAGGACAAGATTTCAGACCTGCGTACCTTATGACAGTAATTTTAATGTTTACGATTACTTTCCAACTATCACAGTTGCCGGCAGTCAGCATTATTCAAGCACATAATCGCCAAACGTTTCGTTTTATGGCTTTAGCAATTACCTTAGTATTAGCCATGATCAGTGCGGTCATTTTAGCGCCGAAGTATAGTGGTTACGGTGTTTCACTTTCTATCGCAGCGTTCAGCTTTATCGGCTATACACTGATTATGAATGTATATTATCACCGTAAAATCGGTTTGAATATGTATCGTTTCTGGTTTGAGATGAGTAAAATATGGTTACCGATGATAATCACTACAGTCGTTTACTATTTTATTTATCAATGGATTGCGCAACTCTTAGGTAAAGGGTTAGTCGTGCTAGGTATAAATATTATCGTTTATGTTATTTTGTATTCTGTCGTGTTGTGGACAGTCATTATGAACCAAAGCGAGCGACAAATGGGTATGCAAGTAATACAGCGCTTTAAACGTGCGTAAATATAACTGTGAAAATGTTAAAAAGAATAAATACAAACAAAGACGCTATTCAGTCAGAAAAACCTGAACAGCGTCTTTGTTTGTATTTATTCTTTTTAAGTAAAGTGAGACATACATCTATTAAATGCAGGTGATACACACTATAAATCAGGCCAGAAATAAAGACAGCCAATGTTACAGCGAAGAGTGCAGTTTGAATCCATGAGCGCTTCATAATCGTAATAGCTTTAGTTTTAGCATTCCAAATAAAGTTGAAGCGATTGAAATAAATCATGAACAGCACAATTAAGGTATAAAAGATAGATGATATCAATACCATTTGAATTAAGCCGGGTAATATCATGCGATCGGATAATTGTATAAGACTTTGAATTTTAGAGATAAAATCTTGTGGTTTCGTTTCTCCGAATAAATCGAACCACCAATCTGTAAATTTGATTAAGAAACTGCCGAGAAACATAAGTAATAATAATGTACATGCATTCAAAGTAGTCAGCCAAGCACGACGACCTGGCACAGCAGTGAATGTTAAACGGTGCATTAAAATAGCGTGAACTACTAATAAAGCGATACCTATACCAGAGGCAAGCACACCATATTCTATTGCGAAAAATGTGTGGTACATATTCGTCTTTAAGGCATTAGGTTTTCCTAGAAATAGTAACAATAAGCCAATGATGAAGCCATTGATAAAGAGTGTATAAAAAACAAACGTACTCAAACAAACTAAAATACGTCGATTACGACGAATCAATATTAAATCTAATAGGGTAAATAACAGTCCAATTGTTAGATACAAGATGATTTGAGTCATGATGATAAGTGTTCTCCTTCTTAAAGGTGATAAATCACGTTGTGTTAATAATTAATAATTTTACTATTGAAGTCATAAATTGTCAGTAAAAAAATGAAGTGAGTGAAAATATTATTAAATGACGTATGTTTGACGAGGTATAAAATGGTATGTTTTCTAATTATAGATTATGATGACAATCATATAATTAAAGTGTATTATATGCTTAACACAACAAGGAGAACAACATCATGAGGATTATTAAGGAACACCCATATTGTTTTGTATATGGATTATTAGTGCTTTTTTATTTTGTATTTGCGGCGATTGTTCCGCTTGCGCAAGATGACTGGGGCTGGTATATACATGGCTACAACCAATGGTTCAATGAACATTTTAAAAATTTAAACGGTCGATATTTCGGTAATATTTTAGAAATTTTAGCAGTGAGAAGCCTATTATTACGCATGGTAGTGTATGCACTAGTTTCATTCTCCATACTTTGGATAGTATTGAAATTCGCAGATAAAACTAAAAGTACAGCTTATATATTAATCGCGTTTATAATGTTACTGCTAATGCCCGCTTCAATCTTCAAACAAACTTATGCGTGGTATGCAGGATTTAATAACTATGTCACAAGTGCCTTATGTGCATTAGTAGTTTTATTATTTGTTTTAAAAACACTGCATAATCAAGAAAGAAAAACACAATGGTCACAACGTATTGAATTAGTATGTTTCTATATCGCATGTATTGCCGGACAGTTATTTATGGAGAACGTCACACTTTATAATATTGCGATTACCGGTTTAGGGTTACTTGTATATTTAGTAATTTATCACAAAATTAATTTGAAATTATTGATAGGATTCTGTTTAACATGGATAGGTGCGATTATTATGTTTACAAATCCAAACTACTTGAATATTTTAGCGGGTAATAGTTCATATCAACAAGTCGGTTCTAATACCTCGATGTATGATAAAGTCATTCAAACGTTATTAAAAATCATTCCGTATTATGGCTACTTCCAATGCGCCATATTTTTAAGTGTTTTAGCTGTGGTTTTACTCATTGTTTTATATCGCAGTCCGAAATTTTTAAGTTTGTCACTAGTGTATAAAGTGATAATAACAGCAGCTTTAGCATTCTTTACTGTTTATAAATACTTTATCTATGAACCTTTTGATTTAGATGCGATGAAACACATTCCATGGATTGCTGGTCTGAATTTCTTAGCGTGTTTGATCTATTTCTGTGCAGTCGCAGTAGGTCTCTATTTTATTGGTTTATCTAAGAAGTCATTATTGACGACATACTTTAATTTAGCTTCGATTGTGATTGCGACCATGCCTTTATTAGTCGTTGCGCCTGTCGGACCAAGAAATTTCTACTTTATGTATGTGTTATGGTTGGTTATTTTATTAATTGTACTTAAACAGTTGCCTTTACCTGAAAGACGTACGAGTCTCATTGCGGGTAGTATCGCACTAGTCGCAGTAATCGTGTTTATGAGTGCTTTTTCATTTATGAGTTATGCGAATACACAACGGATTGCGAAAATAAAAGAAGAAGCAGCACATGCATCTAAAGATGACGTTATTATTGTAGAAATGTTGCCATTTGATGTGTATACCCAACATTCCTCACCATGGTCGGTAAGAACACAGAGAGTATTTAAACAATATTTTGGTATACCTCAAGAAGCACGATTAAAATTCGTACCTTATGGTCAAAAATATTTACAACCGAAAGTACAGAAGAAAAATAAATAAAATCACAAAAAAATCAGAACAACTTCCAATTGTGAAGCTGTTCTGATTTTTTTAGTTTTAAAGTATTTTCCATCGCTATTCTGACTTAACTTTAATGTTGAGTAATTGATTGAACATCTTGTCCAGCGAATCAGGATTATCAATCGCATTTGAATAGTCGGCACAAAGTTTATGTTCATCGTAAGTCCAATCACCGATAGCGGTAATTGCTGATTCAAAGACACGAGCAACTACTTTGATCGGAGGGTTGCCAGGGACTTCGATAATATCTGCATTGTCTATGATGTCTTGACGTATTTTTTGGATGAAGATTGCGGTCACAGTTTCCATAAATTGTTGATCATGACGTTGTTTGATATCAATTTTTTCAATAGGTTTATCAAAGAAAGAGCTTAAAGCTTTAAAAGGTGCTTCAATACGCTCTCGAATATCCTTTTCGAAATAATCTTTAGTCAAATTCGTAATTAAGTAAGATAACAAGTCATATTTATCGTAAAAGTGTTTATAGAATGTCGTACGGTGAACCAATGCTTTATCACATATCATATTGACTGTAATGGCAGAGAACAATTTTTCGCTTAATAAGTTGAACAAGGATTCGGATAAAGCACGTTTTGTTTTAATCACACGTAAATCATTGGGATTCATGTTTGGCACATCTCCTTTTGTTAAATATATATGATAACAACTCGATTTCAGTATAGAACTATCAGTATAAATAAACTACTATGTAGATTAAACTATACTGTATGTTTGGTGGAGAGGCAAATATTTTAACTTGAGTATGAATAAATTTAATTTTTCTGTTTTACTTATTGTTTAAAGTGTAAATATATAAATGATATAATTTTTTCTAACAAATTTTATGAAATGGGGTTTAGGGTTGATTTATACTGTTACATCAACTTTGCCTCCGAATCATGGAGGAAGAACGAAAGCATTGTTGAAGCGAATTCAATTTATTGACGACACATTAGGTATTAAACAAACTATTTTAACGACCAACTACAATATTGAGTACCCAGAAGTATTAGCTGATTTTAGAGAAAAAGGTATCTTAAACGAAGGTACACAAGTCATTAATCTCTATGATTGGCTTTCTGGCTATAATCTATTTAACATTCCAAAGTCGACTTTTAAGAAAGAAAAGAAATATAAAGCACAACCTGTGGCACTTTCTGATTACACAACACGTACGAATAAAAAAGGGGACGTTGTACGTTATTATGACAAGACTGATGAAACATATTTACTGTATCGTAAATTTTATGAGGATTCAGAAGTAGTCCACTTTGAAGATGTGATGACGCCTGGAGTTAAACATAAAGTCATCCGTTATGAATACAACCCTTATGGTTATCTGCATAAGAAGACTTACTATGCAGCACGTAAAAACATGAAGTTGAGTGAGACGATGTATGATTTAGAGGGAAATGTGTATTGTCAAAAATGGTTTGAAGAAAATAAGCAAGGCAAACCAGAAGCGACGTCCATTTTGATATATCGCGAGGGACGTGTGGTAAGAAGTTTTACGCACGATAAAGCATTGTTTGCGTATTTTTATAATGAGATATTTAAAGATGGAGATATTGTGTTTAATGATGCACGTTTATTAGATGAACCATTAATTGACAATCAACATGCGATTAAACCTGTCATTGTCTTCCATAGTTCTCACTTATCCGGTGATAATATTAAAGGTTCATATCGCTTTGCGATAGATCATCACAAGCAAGTTTCGGCGTATATTGTGCTGACAACTCAACAAAAACAAGATATTTTAGCACAATCAGATATTCCAGAACAAAAAATTCAAGTCATTCCGCATTTCATTAAACCCAGTACGTTACCTGAACAAGAACGTAAAAATCAGTTTGTGTATTTAGGCAGGTTCTCAAAAGAGAAACGTATTGATCACATTGTGAAGGCATTTAAGTTATTTAAAGCTAAAGATTATGAGACGAAACTGAAATTATATGGCGGTGTTTCTGACTCACAAGAAGATGAACTTAAAGATTTAATTTCTAAAGAAGGTCTGTCAGAAGATGTAGACATCGAATCCTTTACTAATCATCCACAAGAAGTTTTCCGTGAATCACGTGCTTCTATTTTAGCAAGTACACATGAAGGATTCGGATTATCTATGATGGAAAGTATCAATGAAGGTTGTCCGGTTCTTGCGTATGATATTCGTTATGGGCCAAATGAAATCATTGAAGCGGGTGAGAATGGGTATTTAATACCTACAGGTGATATCGAGGCTTTAGCACAGGCGATGGAGCGTATCATCAACCATCCATTGAAGCATGTGCACACACGTCAATCATTAACACCAAAAGCCGCACAACATCATTTCGAACAGTTATTTAAAACGTTAATATAAATAGAGTAATACACCTTTTATTATTTTTCCAAATTAGTAAGACGATGATAAAAAAGTAGATTTAGTATATAATTGTTACGGTTTCTTATTTGGTTTGCTGAGAAATTAGCAGTACAATAAGAAAATGTGGAAAACAGAGATATAAAAAGTAAGGAGATCACAATCATGAATGAATTAACAGTCATTATCACATACTACAACTCAGAAGATTATATTCAAGCTTGTATCGAAAGCTTGAAGCAACAACGCAATCAAGATTTTAATGTGATTATAGTCAACGATGGATCAACAGATGGTTCTCAAGCACTTTTAGAAGACACCTTAAAAAACTATGATAAGAAGGTTGAAGTGATTAACTTTGAACAAAACCAAGGGCATGCGCATGCGCGTAACGTCGCAATGTCACATGTAGAAACACCGTATTTTATGTTTTTAGATGCGGATGATGAATTAGCTTCTTATGCGATTCAATTCTATTTAAAAACAGTGAATGGTCTAGATGCCTTAATTGCACCGATTAATAAGTTTACACTCAATCAACCGCAATACATCGATCAGAATAAAATTAGATTGGAATATATGAACGCTGAGACAAACCCTAATTCATTCTTAAGAAAAAATACGGCTTGTAACATTTTATTTAAAACAGCAATCGTACACGCGCATCAACTTCAATTCGATGAGGCATTGAAAACGTATGTCGACAATTCTTTTGTAGTGGATTATCTGACATATGCAGAACGCTTTGTGCGTATTTTAGGTTTCCCGTTCTATTTCAGAGGAGAGGTTTATGATCCTTTTGAAACAGAACAACTGACACAACAAGCGTTCGACCAATTATTTGAAGATTACGCTGATGCTTATCTGCATACCGTGCAGAAAGTGAAAAATAAAAAAGTCCGTCAATTTATGACGCATAAAATGGCAAGTATGATTCGTAACGGCTTTGACCCTGCGAATAAACAAAATGCTTACCACTATGCACAACATCAAGACACACTTATTCAATTAGCTCAAAAATTGAAATGGCATCTCTTACAAGAAACAGATGGCGGTTCATTGTTTAAAGTAGAAATGTTGGCGTTAATGTTTAATCAACCTGACGCCGCAATTGCGATCAACAAATACAGAGGCATGTTACGTCATGTGAAGAATGTTGTGATGCGTAATAAAAATAAAAACCGTTCTATGTATCAGTTAACAGATGCGCCAGAAAATGTTTCTAACAAAACAATTGTTTTTGAGACATTCGGCGGTAAAAACTATAGTGATAGTCCAAAATACATTTATGAATATATGCAGAAATATTATCCGTACTATAACTATATCTGGGTATTAAAGAACCCGGCTAAAACTTATGTTCCAGGTAATGCGACTAAAGTGAAAAAAGGTTCGAAAGCTTATTATGAAGCTTATTCAAAAGCACATTACTGGGTTACGAACGCTCGCACGCCGCTTTATATCAATAAGAAAGAGAATCAAACGTATATTCAAACATGGCATGGTACGCCGTTGAAACGTTTGGCGAATGATATGAAAGTGGTACGTATGCCAGGGACAACAACGCCCGCATATAAACGTAATTTCAGAGAAGAGACAGAACGTTGGGATTATTTAGTATCACCGAACCGTTATTCTACTGAAATTTTTGAATCGGCCTTTTGGATGGATAGAGACCGTGTCTTAGAAATCGGTTATCCAAGAAATGATGTGCTTGTTAATCGTCAAAATGATACTGAGTATCTTAAAGATATTCGAGAGAAGCTTAATATTCCTAAAGATAAGAAAGTCATTACTTATGCACCGACATGGCGTGATGATGAGTTTATTAAAAAAGGACAATACTTATTCAATCTTAAAATCGACTTAGATAATTTATATAAACAATTAGGTGATGACTATGTCATTTTATTACGTATGCATTATCTGATTGCGAATGCTTTAGATTTATCTGGTTATGAAAACTTTGCGATAGATGTATCTGATTATGATGATGTCTCAGAAATCTTCTTGATTTCAGATGCATTGATTACAGATTATTCATCTGTGATGTTCGACTATGGTATTTTAAAACGTCCACAGTTCTTCTTTGCGTATGATATTGAGAAATACGGTAAAGGTTTACGTGGCTTCTATATGGATTACCATAATGATTTACCAGGACCTATTTTCACAGATGCGCACAAACTTGCTGAAAGCTTAAAAGACTTACCGAAAGTACAAGCAGAATATCAAGATAAGATTGATGCATTCTACAATCGTTTCTGCAGTATTGAAAACGGTAAAGCATCAGAATATATCGGTGAATTGATTCATCAAGGTATTGAAGAAAAAGAATAATACGTTAACACGCAAAAGTAGCCTTTAAAGAGACTGTTTTTGCGTGTTTTTCTTTTAACAGGCTATAGTAAGAGAGAGGTGAACATTATGGGACAAACCAAACAAAAGGTGATTTATACTATCGGTCATTCTGATCATGATAAAGAAACATTTCTTGAAATGTTGAAACAATATCATGTTGAAGTCTTAATGGATATCAGAGCCTTTACGAAGAGCCGTAAACATCCGCAATTTAAAGACGACAATATGAAGTCATGGTTGAAAGAAGCGGGGATTGAGTATCAAACTGACCAATTTCTAGGTGGGCGCAGACAACCCAGTGAAACAGTGGGACGTACTTTGAATAGTGGTTGGCAAAATGAATCTTTCCATAACTATGCGGACTATACTTTAACAGACGACTTCAAAGAAGGGATTAAAAGATTAACAGAAACAGCCCAAAACCAAACGACAGCCTACATGTGTTCAGAACATCATCCAGCACGTTGTCATCGTTTGATTGTCAGTAATTATTTAGCTGCACATGGTTGGGATGTGTATCATATTATGCAAAATAATAAAGGTGACATTATTGCACAACCACATAAGTTAGGACAATGGGGGGCGATGCCAATTATTGAAGATGATGGGGAAGTAGTATATCCGAAAAAAACAGATTGACATTTATATATATAAATGAATGAGGTGTTTCTATTATGAATCAGAACAACATATTGAATCAGCAACAAGTTAGAAGAAAATGAACAGACAGGTCGCGCCTGTCTATTTTTTATGAAAAAAATAAAAAATTGCTGCAATTGTGTGGCAATCTTTTATAAAAAATGAGATCCTGCTTATAAGTAATGAAATATTGATATGAGCGGAGGATACATATGAAAAAGTTAGTCAGAGTCGTAGGTGCAGTGATTGAACATCAAGGTAACATTTTATGTGCACAACGCAGTGAACAAATGAGCTTACCGTTATTATGGGAATTTCCGGGTGGTAAAATTGAACAAGGTGAAACAGATATTGAAGCGTTAAAACGTGAAATTCAAGAAGAAATGAAGTGTGATTTAGCAGTGGGTGAGAAAGTCACGACGACTACACATGAATATGATTTTGCGATTATCGAGCTGACAACGTATCGTTGTACTTTACAAGAAACGATGCCGACATTAACTGAACATAGTCAAATTAAATGGTTAGCCCCTAAAGCGTTACACCAATTAGAGTGGGCACCGGCAGATATTCCGGCAGTCGACTTGCTTGTTGAACAAGGGTAATGCCTATGGAACATTTAATTGAAGACTTAACCCAGTCGCTTCATAAAGGCTTTATTGATCGTTCTATTGTGCATCAAGGGCACCATGTGCCGAAATTGTTGCTGAATAATCAAGAAGAAAATGTGCTCGCAACGCTCATCGATGAACTAGAGAAATGTCAGTCCTTTATGATTTCGGTTGCTTTTATTACGCCGAGCGGTCTCCAAAGTCTGAAGTCACATTTATATGATATGGCACAACGTGGTGTTAAAGGTAAAATATTAACTTCCAATTATCTAGGTTTCAACTCTCCAAAAGTGTATGAAGAGCTGATGAAGTTAGACAATGTTGAAGTCCGTGTAACAGATGTCTCAGGCTTTCATGCGAAAGGTTATATTTTTGATCATGACGCCTATTCTACCTTAGTTGTGGGGAGTTCGAATTTAACTTCTAATGCTTTGAAAGTTAATTATGAACATAATATTTTATTATCTTCTCATCAAAATGGTGATTTAGTCCATAAAGTGAAAGACCAATTCAATGGGTTATGGGAAGAGAGCACTTCTTTAACAAAAGCTTGGATTGAGGCGTATCGTGAGGTTTATCAACCACAAATGACACAACGGTTGTTTGAAGAAAGTCAGAAACAAACGTTGTTGGAAAATAAAATACATGAAGCGGTTAAAATTGAACCGAATTTAATGCAGGTAGAAGCGTTAAAAGGTTTGGCAGAGATGCGTGCACAAGGTGAAAATAAAGCGTTGATTATTTCTGCGACAGGGACAGGTAAGACGATTATGTCTGCGTTAGATGTCCGTGCATTTAAACCTAAACGTTTTTTATTTGTTGTGCATAGTGAAACCATCTTAAATGATGCATTGGCAGCTTATCGTAAAGTATTGGCAGATGAAAATGAAGCGGACTTTGCGAAGTTGACGGGGGCTGAGAAGAATTTGGATGCGAAGTATCTATTCGCGACTGTACAAACAATGTCGAAGTCTGACATTTATCAACAGTTTGACCCAGCAACTTTTGATTATATTGTCTTTGATGAAGCACATCGTTCAGCAGCACAAAGTTATCAAAATATCTTCCATTACTTTCAACCGAAATTTATGTTAGGGATGACCGCAACACCTGAACGAAGTGATGATCTCAGTGTCTTCGCGCAATTTAATCATAATGTTGCTTATGAAATTCGACTTCAGAAGGCATTAGAAAGTGATATTTTATGTCCATTCCATTATTTTGGTGTCTCAGATTATATTCAAGAAGGCCAAGTTGTGGATGATAACACACAAGACTTAAAATTCTTAGCGTCTGATGACCGTGTGAAATATATTTTAGAGAAAACGGATTATTATGGTTATTCTGGTGATGAATTAAAAGGGCTAATCTTTGTCAGTCGTAAAAAAGAAGCACAAGCTTTAGCACAAAAGTTAAATGCCAAAGGCATACCGACACAAGCTTTAACAGGTTCAGATTCACAAAAACAGCGTAACGAAGTGATTCAACAGTTAAAAGACGGCAGGTTAAATTATATTATCACCGTAGATTTGTTTAACGAAGGAATTGATATTCCTGAAATCAATCAAGTGGTGATGTTACGGAGCACACAATCAAGTATTATCTTTGTACAACAATTAGGACGTGGTCTTCGTAAGAGTGCGAATAAAGATTTTGTGACAGTCATTGATTTCATTGGAAACTATAAAAATAACTATATGATTCCGATAGCACTGTCAGGTGACCATTCCCATAATAAAGATAGTTATCGAAAATTTATTTCAGACTATGCGCCATTAAAAGGCGTTTCAACAATTAATTTTGAAGAAGTTGCTCAAAAGAGAATTTTTGATTCGATTCAATCTGCGACTTTAAATAAGAAAGCTATGATTTTACAAGCATTCAATGAAGTGAAAGCACGCATTGGTCGCACGCCAAGTTTAATGGATTTCATTCATCAACATTCGATTGATCCAGAAGTGATTCTTTCGAAGTATGGGAATTATGAACAATTTCTAGTGGAGAAAACAGATATTACGACAAGAATCTCTGAAAATGCCTCTAAGAATTTGACGTTCATTTCTCAAGAATTAGCGAAAGGTTTGAAGAATACCGATTATTTAGCACTAGAGTTGTTGATGAGCCAAGATGAAAGTTTTGAACATTTAGTTGAAAAACTTCAACATAGAGATAGTGAAATTGAAGAAGCGGATGTGCGTACCAGTTTGAAGGTATTAGATGAAACTTTCTTCAGCAAGAATATAGATAAAAGATATGGCACACCGATGGTTGAATGGGATAAAGAGACTAATCTTATCGGTCTTACTGCACCGTTTAAAATGAACTTGAAAAATGAAGCCTTTCGTCATCACGTCCATGATTTGATCGAAGTAGCCCAATATAAACATAAGTATGTCTATCAAAATCAAAATGACTTTATCTTGTATGAACGTTATTCGAGAAAAGATTTTGTGAAAGTGATGAACTGGGGTAAAGATGAGTCTGCAGTTATTAACGGTTATAAACAAAAACATCATACATTGCCAATTTTCATTACGTATCACAAAAGTGAAGATATCAGCGACAATACAGCGTATGAAGATCAATTCATTAATCAAAATGAGCTGAAATGGTTCACGCGTTCACCAAGAAAGTTAAGTTCTGATGAAGTTCAAAAAGTAATGCGACACCAAGAACTCAATACACCAATGTATCTTTTCGTGAAGAAAGAAGACGGTGAAGGAACAGACTTCTATTATTTAGGTAAAGCTCGCTTTATGCCGGGTACTGCAGCACAAACGAAGATGCCGGATGGCAAAGATGTAGTCACAATGCATCTTGCTTTAGATACGCCAGTTCGAGATGATATTTACCGTTATTTAGTTGAGAAATAAATTGATTGCCTGACTCGAAAATGAGTCAGGTTTTTTGTGATATATAGGTCAGAATAGAGATGAATCAGTCTTTTTGACCATAGATTTGCTTGTATGCGCATAGATGCATATAATCTTGATTAAACACATGACAACGATTCACTATTAAGAGGAATGAGGCGGATAATATGGCGGAAAGGATTCTGGTGATTGGCAGCCCTGGCACAGGAAAATCAACATTTGCTAAACAGTTAAGTCAGAAAATGAATATTCCAGTCTTTCATTTAGATAAACTGTTTTGGAAAAATGATCATGAAACAATTAATCAAGAAGAGTTTATAAAACAAATCGAAAAAGTAATTGCTGAAAATGAATATTGGATTATAGATGGGAATTATAGAGACACTTTACCTTTGAGGTTAGAACAAGCAGAACTTGTCATTTGGTTGAAAGCACCACGTTGGAAATGTATTTTGAATGTCGTTAAACGTTATTTTAGATTATTAAAGAACGAAGATACTGGCGGCAATCCAAAGTCAATGCGACTTGAATTTGTAAAATATATTTGGGACTTCCCAATGAATCATTTTCCTTCTATTATTCAAGCTAAAACAAATAGTTTAAATCGAGCAAAATGGATTGAGTTAAATGGGTTTAAAGAAATGAAGCATTTTATGCGAGAAAGTGAATTTAAAATAAAACACTAGCCCAAATGATTATTTTGGACTAGTGGCGGTAGTTAACGCAAATAAAAAAGCGAACCTCAAAGAGAGATTCGCTTTCATCGAATACTTGTAATTATGCTTTGTTTACTGATGCGTCGTAGATTGTATCAATCGCATCTTGTAATTTATTGTTAAATTCTTCGTCTGATTGGTTAACGTTCAAGTCAGTTACTAATGCACGAGAGAAGCTTGCGATTAAGCCATCGTTTTCTTTTAAGATTTTGTTTGCTTCTTCACGGCTGTAACCACCAGATAATGCAACAACACGTACCACTTGAGGGTGTTCGATAAGTTCTTTATAAGTGTTTGCTTTTGTTGGAATTGTTAATTTCAACATAACATTTTGATCTTTATTTAAGTTGTCTAACTCAGCTTTGATTGCTGCTGCTAAGTTTTCTTCGATTGCTTCTTTATCTTCTGCGTGAATATTAACTTCTGGTTCGATAATTGGTACTAAACCAGCCGCAATGATTTCTTTAGCAACTTCGAATTGTTGTTTAACAACTTTTTCGATACCTTCTTTGTTGTTTTCTAAAATGTTAGAACGCATTTTTGTACCGAAGATATGACGTTCGTTTGCGCGTTTCAATAATTCATCTAAATCTGGAATAGGTTTCATTAATTGAACGCCTTCATTTTGGTCGGCTAATCCTTTGTCGACTTTCAAGAATGGTACGACACCTTTGCTTGCTAGGAAGTCACCAGTGTATTGTCCTTCAATTTCACGATCCATTGTTTGCTCGAATAGGATAGCTCCTAGGATTTTATCTCCGTTGAAAGCAGGTGAAGTAATGATGCGTGTACGCATTTCGTGTACAAGGTCAAACATTTCATCATCGTTTGAGTATTCATTTTCTTCAATTCCGTAAGCTTTAAGCGCTTTAGGAGTACTACCACCGCTTTGGTCTAATGCTGCGATAAATCCTTTACCATTTTTAATTTTGTCAAATTGTTCTTGGTTCATTTATTGACACTCCTCTTTCCGCATTTTGCTATATCTCTTTCATCTCTAGTATGGTAAAAATGAAGTGATTTCGCAAATAGTTTAACTCATAAATGTAAAATAAATCACAAACGGAATTTTAGATGGATTATTGGCTTGAAACTAGGACATTAAACGTCTTGTTAGTATTCATTTGAAACTAAAATACGTTACAATAGTGTGAAAGGGATTTGTTGAAAGGGTGAAGACGGTGAGCAGAATAGAAACGTTATTTGTAGGCGGTGTGGAAACAGTAGGGCATCCGCACGCCGTTAATAAACTGGATCAGCAGTGGATGACTGCTGCGTATAAGAAAGCCATGCCGATACCTGTCTTTCTGACTAAAAGCGGTTTGGAAGGTGATGATGTGGGAGATAAGAAACATCACGGCGGACCAGAAAAAGCATTATTTGCGTATAGTGTCATTCATTATGATAAATGGGCAGAAGAATATCCAGATGCAGAATTCAAAGCCGGGACAAATGGTGAAAATGTATCTGTCACAGATATGGATGAAACGACTGTATGTATCGGAGATATTTATCGAGTCGGTGAAGCGTTAGTACAAGTCTCACAACCACGCAGACCTTGTTGGAAACCAGGCAGACGGGTGAAATGGATTGACTTCGGACAACGTATTCAAGATACAGGGCGTACAGGTTGGTACTTCAGAGTGCTTGAGGAAGGTCGTATTCAACAAGGCGATGTGTTTGAGTTAGTAGAACGCCCATGTGAAACATGGACAATTGCGAAGATGAATGATGTATTATATCATCATACAGACCATCCGCAACTGATGCGTCAGCTAATGGATAATGACTATACACCGCCGTCTTGGAAAGAAGAGTTAAGTCAATTGCTTGAAGGAGAAGCGGTGGATCATACACCAAGACTCTATGGTCCGAACATTTAAAAAAATACTTATTGTAATAATAAGAAAAGACACATGCGCCGAAATAGCGACATGTGTCTTTCTTATTCATCTTATCTTATTGTCTGTCAGCCTCATGGCTGCGAAGGGGAGAAAACAGCCATGAGTGATTTATGACAGATTAACCTTTTACTTTTGTGGCAATGATTGGATAGGATTATTTAATCCAGTGTCGTTGCACGTTAACATCTTCAATATCGGTTTATTATTTTTATTATGTGCAACATTTCATATGCCAAGTGTTTGTATGGACATCAAGCATCATTCATTGAGGAGGGTATAACTCAACGTAGATGGATGTGCCTGGTTTAATTTTCAGTTGTAGGTTTATCGATCGCATGCAAATGGGCTGTATGTTTGTATGCGAATTTTATCATTTGTATGATGGGTATTCGATTTTTTAGTATTGATTAGACCATCCAAGGACGGTTATGCGTATTTTGTTGTTTCGGTTTGTTTGGGAGTTTATCGTGCGAAACAACTTTTGGTTCTTGACCAGATTCAATTCTTCTTTTTAATTTTGAATCAATCTTTGAAGTATTGAATGGGACGAAGACGCGTTTTGCGTCTTGATTGCAGTCAGGGCAAACTGCATAATCATGATTTTCATTCATAGATTGATTTAGCGTAAATTCACCGTGTTTTGTGCATGCATAAGTGTAATTGGGCATTACTCATCAGGCTCCAAATTCGGAATGATATCATCTCTGAAGATTTCACGAGGTATTGCAATTGTACAACAAGCGTTTGGAACATCCACGATACCAGCAACTGTACCTTGGACGGGCGCTGTTCCAAGTAACATATAAGCTTGTTCACCTGTAAAGCCTCGTGTTTTTAAGAATTCAATCGCGTTTAAACAAGCGTTGCGATAAGCGGTATTCGCATTTAAATACTCTTGTTTTCCGCTGAACTCATCTACTGAAATACCTTCGAATACAATATAATCTGTATAGTTCGGCATTACAGGTCCTGGTTTGAAGGCTGGGTTCTTTTTAATTTGATATTTTTCCATGCCATTTTTAATCACATTGACGCGTAAATCAATCCAACCAGGCATTTCGATACCGCCGCAGAATGTAATTTCACCATCACCTTGTGAGAAATGCAGATCGCCGACAGATAACTTTGCACCGTCGACAAAGACTGGGAAATAAATGCGGGAACCTTTCGATAAGTTTTTGATATCGCAGTTACCGCCGTTTTCTCTAGGAGGAACGGTTCTGGCACCTTCTTTAGCGACGCGGTCGAAATCTTTTCCTTCTAAAGTGCCAAGCACTACAGCATCCGTATCAGGTAAATTTGCTAATACCGGCTCTCTGTTCGGATCTGTATCTACCAATGCTTGTTCACGTCGGTTCCATTCATCCAACATTTCTTGGGAAGGCGCAACCCCAATCAATCCTGGGTGAATCAATCCGACAAATTCTACACCAGGTACATGACGACTTGTCGCATAAATACCATTGAAATCCCAAATCGATTTTTGGGCATTCGGATAATGGTCGACGAGGAAACTGCCACCGTTTGTCACGTCGAAAATTCCGTTAAAGCCCCATTCGTGTTCTGGGAATGCGCCGATATCTAAGATGTCGACGACGAGTAAGTCGCCAGGCTCAACACCGTTGACATATACGGGACCACTCAGTACATGTACACGGTTCAAGTTGACATACTTGATATCGCTTGGGTCGTCATTGTTTGAGACTTGACCATCGGTCCAGTCTAAACATTCCATCCTAAATGATTCCCCGGGTTCAACTGAAAATGCAGCCGGAATGTCCGGGTGCCATCGGTTGTGTCCGGGATGTGCTTGCTGATCCATTTTCTTATTCAAATCCACACTAAATAATTTCTTAGGCATATGCCTACCCCCTTGCCGAAATAATTTGTGACTGAAGATTCTGACTAGAAATAGTATTCCTCAAAAAGTTACATTTTAAACTCGTTTTCTGAATTTTTGTGAAAAATATTGATTTTTTGTTAAAAAGTTACAATTTGTGAAATAATAGAAAGGATGACTATAAAAAGAAGGTGACGAAATGCGTAAAGGATTACGTTTGGTTTTAGGAGCTCTATTCAGCCTAGCTGGAGTCATGCACTTTGTGCGTTCTGATGCTTTTACTCGCATCGTTCCGAAGTATTTACCCTTACGTAAAACAGCAGTAATTGTAACAGGTATTGTTGAACTAATCATTGGTGGCGTTCTATTCTGGAAACGCCCAAGCCAAGCATTTAAACGAGGTATCAATGCTTTTTTAATTTCGGTATTTCCAGCTAATATTTATATGGCACGCAAACAATTACCGTTAGGCGATTATCAACCACCTAAGTGGGCTTTATACAGCCGCTTGCCATTACAATTTGTCTTAATGGCATTCATTCGCAAACTATAAATAATATAAAAATAAAGCTTCTCCTTGTTTTGAAAATTAAACAAGAAGAAGCTTTTTTTAGTCTTTAATGATTCAATTAAAGAAGTCGACTGACTGCTTGTGCCACTTGTTTAGGTGACTGTGGATTTTGGCCTGTTACAAGTCGTCCATCTGTTTCAACTTCAGGTGTGAAAGGTAACATGGCTTTTTGATAATCTGCGCCACGACGTTTAATTTCATCTTCTAACATGAATGGAACAAGTTTTTTACGATTTGCGAGCAATTCTTCTGTATTAGAAAAGCCTGTCATTTGTTTTTGGTCAATGAAGTATCTGCCATTATTGTCTTTAACGTTTAATAACGCTGCGATACCATGACATACAGCTGCCACAATACCGTTGTGACCATAAACTTCATTAATCGCATTTTGAATGTATTTATTATTAGGGAAATCAAACATTACCCCATGGCCGCCAGTGAAGTAGATAACATCGTATTTTGATGGATCTGCTTCTTTAATCGATTTAGAGTATTTTAATTGTGTCATAAATTTTTCATCATCATAATAACGTTTTGTCACTTTATCTAAAAAGACAGGGTTCAAGCTAACTGGGTCTATTGGCGTTTCGCCGCCTTCAACACTGAAAATGTCGATTTCGTAGTTGCCGTCGTTAAAATAATCATAAAAGTGAACAAGTTCACCTAACCAAAGTCCTGTTGGTTTTGAAAATTCACCGAAATGATCTGTACTTGTGTTGACTATCATAATTTTTTTCATACTTTAACCTTCTTTCTATGGAAAAGCCCACTTCTTCTTAAATACCCTGTTTAAGCATTAAATACTGTTTTAATTCCTTCATCGTAAGAAGTGATGTGGAATTCTGGGAAACGTTGCTTAAATTTATCTGAATTGAAAATATTATTGTATTTATATCTTGGTAGTAATTCCATCAGTTCTTTGACTTGATCATTGAATAAGCTGCCAATTTTAAAGCCCCACATTGGTAAGACATGGTAGCCGATTTTTTGATTGAGTACTGCTTCTGTTTTTTTGATGAGCTTCTCATAAGTCAGACTGCCGGCTACTGGTAAATGCCATGTTTGGCCATAAGCGTCTGGTGTATTGCCAAGTAACGCTAGCGCACGACTTGCATCTGGTGTCCAAATTAAAGTACGCAACACTGAAGCACTGACAGGAATAATCGCTTTTTTGCCAGCTTTAATACGATTGAATACTAAAGTATTGGTAATACTTTGTGTTTTATCAGGACCATAGAATTCAGGTGCACGACCAATTACCACTTGTAAATTTTGTTCATTCATCGCTTTGAGGACCATTTCAGCCATCTGTGCACGGACCACTGATTTGCGTCCTACAGGTACAAATGGGCTAGATTCTGTTTGTACATTTGCGTTTTTTTCATACATGTATGTGTTATCGAAGAAAGCCAGTTTAGCATTGGTTTCAAGGCAAGCTTTAATAACATTTTTCATCATGACAGGGAAGCGTTGTTCCCACATTTCAGAATTGGCAGGCAAGCCGACTGCGAAATAAACAACATCACTGCCTTCAATCGCATGGTATGCTTCTGCGTAGTTCATTAAATCTGCGGCAACGAGTTCATCACTATCATGAATTTTTTTAGGTTTTCTGCCGACTAAACGAATGTCTTTTGTGTAATTTTTATAAAGTTCTCTTGCAATTTCGTGGCCGATTTGGCCATTACTTCCTAGAACAGTTTGCATGCTTTATCACTCCAAATTTGTGTGTTTATTTTACATTTTCCTTATGTTCAAGTTCGTAAACATAGTTGGTAAAAAATTAAGCAGTGACTTCTAAAATATCAACTGCTCCTTAAATGATCATCTAAGTAAAATTTATTTTACCTTGCTCAATGTGAAATAGGAATTGATATGCTCACAACAACTTAATTTTTTTCAGAACAATTAACAAGGGTAATGTAAGCGCTTAACTAATTGCGGTTCTAAGTCTTATATGAATTTGTTTAATTATGATGTTCACACAATCGTAACGAAATAAAATAAAAATATGTGTTTTTCATTTACTCCAAGTAAAAAATAGGATATTCTGTTTGTGAAATAATTCACAAAGTAATTCAGAAGCATTCATGTCGAGGAGGAAATAGAAATGACTACATCTACTCAAAATGAGAAACAACCAACAGAAGTACAACCTGAAATTAATCCCACGCAACAAATGATTGATGCACTTGCAGAAAATGGACAACATGCATTACGTGAATTAGCAAAGCTTGATCAAACACAAATTGATCACATTGTTCATGCGATGGCAATGGCAGCTGTAGACAAACATATGGAACTTGCGAAAGCTGCCTATGAAGAAACAGGCCGTGGTATTTATGAAGATAAAGCTATCAAGAATCTATATGCATCAGAATATATCTGGCAATCTATCAAATACAATAAAACGATTGGTGTCATTGATGAAGATGAACAACGTGGTTTGACGTATGTAGCTTCACCTGTCGGTGTAGTATGTGGTGTAACACCGACAACGAACCCGACTTCTACAACAATTTTCAAAGCAATTATCGCAATTAAAACAGGTAACCCGATTATCTTCGCTTTCCATCCAAGTGCACAACAATCTTCTGCACTTGCGGCGAAAGTCATTTATGAAGCAGCACTCAAAGCAGGAGCACCAGAACATATTATTCAATGGATTGAACATCCATCATTAGAAGCAACTAAATTATTAATGAACCATGACAAAGTGGCATTAGTACTTGCGACAGGTGGTGCAGGTATGGTGAAATCTGCGTATTCAACAGGTAAGCCAGCATTAGGTGTAGGACCAGGTAACGTACCGGCATATATCGAAAAGTCTGCGAAAATCAAACGTGCAGTCAATGATGTCATTGTATCTAAGACTTTTGATAACGGCATGATTTGTGCTTCTGAACAAGGTGTCATTGTAGATAAAGAAATCTATGATGAAGTGAAAAAAGAATTTGAAGCACATCAATGTTATGTAGTGAAGAAAAAAGAATTATCTAAATTAGAAAGTATCGTGATGCGTGAAGACCGTTGTGCAGTCAATGCAGATATCGTAGGTAAACCAGCCACTGAAATTGCGGCATCAGTCGGAATCAAAGTGCCTGAAGGTACGAAAATGTTAATTGCGGAACTTGAAGGTGTAGGACCAGATTATCCGTTATCCCGTGAAAAATTATCTCCAGTACTCGCAATGGTGAAAGCAGAAAACCGTGAACATGGCTTAGAATTATGTGAAGGTATGCTTAATTTAGGCGGCTTAGGTCATACTGCAGTCGTGCATACAGAAGATGAAGCTTTACAAAGAGAATTCGGTATTCGCATGAATGCTTGTCGTGTGTTAGTCAACTCTCCATCAGCTGAAGGTGGTATCGGTAATATCTATAATGAAATGATTCCATCATTGACGTTAGGTTGCGGCTCTTATGGACATAACTCAGTTTCTCATAACGTTTCAGCTGTCGATTTAATCAATATAAAAACAATCGCTAAAAGGAGAAATAATATGCAATGGTTCAAACTTCCACCTAAAATTTTCTTTGAGAAAAACTCACTTATGTATTTAACGCAAATGAAAGAAGTTGAACGTGTTGTAATCGTGACAGACGAAGGCATGGTAAATCTTGGTTATGCGAAACGTGTACAAGAAGTACTAGCACGACGTAATGATGCACCTGATGTGCGTATCTTTAGCGATGTTGAACCCAACCCATCAACTAACACTGTCTATAAAGGTTTAGAGTTAATGGTTGAATTCCAACCGGATACAATTATCGCAATCGGCGGCGGATCTGTTATGGATGCGGCGAAAGGTATGTGGGCATTCTTCGAACACCCAGATTTATCATTCTTTGGTGCGAAACAAAAATTCTTAGACATTCGTAAACGTGCTTATAAAATTATGCCAGCACAACGTGCGAAAATGGTTTGTATTCCAACCACTTCAGGTACAGGTTCAGAAGTTACACCATTTGCGGTTATCACAGATAGTGATACGCATGTCAAATATCCATTAGCAGATTATGCCTTGACGCCAGATGTAGCTATCGTAGATTCACAATTTGTATTAAGTGTGCCGAGAGGGGTCACTGCTGATACAGGTATGGATGTGTTAACACACGCAATTGAATCTTATGTATCCGTAATGGCGAGTGATTATACACGTGGCTTGAGCTTACAAGCGATTAAAATTGTTTTCGATGATTTAAAAGCTTCAGCGAATGATGGAGATCCAGATGCAAGAGAACGTATGCATAATGCTTCAACACTTGCAGGTATGGCGTTTGCTAATGCATTCTTAGGAATCAGTCACTCAATCGCACATAAAATCGGTGGAGAATACAACATTCCGCATGGTCGTACGAATGCGATTTTATTACCGCATGTCATCAGATATAATGCGAAAGATCCGCAAAAACATGCGATGTTCCCTAAATATGATTACTTCAGAGCGGATCAAGATTATGCAGATATTGCGAAATTCTTAGGCTTAAAAGGTAAAACAACAGAAGATTTAGTGGAAGCTTTGGCAGATGCTGTTTATGAATTAGGTCAAAGCGTAGGTATCGAAATGAATCTTAAAGCACAAGGTTTAACACAAGAAGTATTAGATAAAACAGTAGACCGTATGGCTGAACTTGCATACGAAGACCAATGTACAACTGCTAACCCTAAAGAACCATTAATCAGTGAACTAAAAGATATTATCATCACTGCTTATGATTATCAAAAATAAGTCGCTATGACTTTTCCAAATGACTAAAATTCAATCATCCATTCAAAACACGTCCTTGATGTAAGGGGCGTGTTTTTTGATACATAGAAAAAGACCGATGCTTTTGACATCGGTCTTAAAGTGAATACTTTATTGTTCGTTTTGTTTGTTAATCCAGTCTGTAGATAAATCCATTGCTGCACGTGTCGCATTTGTTTTGTCTAAATCGTTAACCATCACAAAGTCATGGATTGTACCTTGCATACGTGCATGTGTCACATCATTACCAGCTTCTCTTAATTTGTGCGCATAAGCTTCGCCTTCATCGCGTAAGACATCTGCTTCTGCGTTAATAATCATCGCTTTTGGTAAGTCTTTTAATTCTTCTAATGATGCACGTAATGGTGAAGCAGTAATTTCTGCGCGTTCATTTTCATCTGTTGTATATTGATCCCAGAACCACTGCATACCTTCTTTAGTTAAATAGTAACCTTCCGCAAATTCATTATAAGAATCTGTGTCAAACGAAGCGTTTGTTACAGGGTAATAAAGTAATTGTTGATGGATTGGTAAGCCATTACGTTGTTTTGTCATTAAAGTCATTACAGCTGACATATTACCGCCGACTGAATCACCCGCAACTGTTAAACGGTTTAAGTCTAAGTTTTTATCCTCTGCGACATCTTTTAATTGTTGTAAGACATCGTAGTTTTGTTCAATTGCTGTCGGATATTTCGCTTCAGGTGATAAATCATAATCAGGGAATACAACGACTGAATTTGTACGTACCGCAAGTTCTCTGACAAGTTTATCATGTGTATGCGGGCTTCCGAATACCCAACCTGCACCATGAATATAATAAATCACTGGTAATTTTTCTTGGTTTCCTTTTGGACGAATGAATCGAACAGGAACTTCGCCATAAGATTTTGTTTCAAATGTTGTATCTTCAATATCTACATCATATTTTTTAATATCTGATGATTGTACATCTTCTAATAATTTTCGACCTTCTTCTGGAGGTAACTCATATATACGTGGATGTGGGTCATTGGCTTTCGCAAAGTCAAGTGCTGCTTGTTCTAAAATAATTTTTTGAGTCATAATCAAGCTCCTTCATATATAGAATGTCTCTTTCTCTGGTAAAAGTATACCACTATGTTTACGAACTTAAACATAGATATGCTCAAAAAATGTTATTTTTGTAAATCATCTTCAAGAGAAGCAGTTAAAGCCTTTAACCAATCCAGTGTCGGACCTAGGTCAGAGCGATAGTAACGTTCAAGTCCTTTTTGTTCAACAGAAAGTATTCCTGCATCTAACATCAACTTTAAATGATGTGAAACTGCAGGGCGTGAGATGGTTACTAGTTCAGTTAATTGATTTACAGTTAAAGGTCCTTTTTTACATAACAGTACTAATAGTTCTTGGCGTCTTCCATCTTGTAAGATGTTTAAAATCGGTGTGCCTTCATTAAAAAGTTGAAGTGTTTCTTTAATCATAGTCGGCCTCTTTTCTAGCATTAATGTGATATTACTGCCTATTGTAGCACGTCTATAAGGTGTAGTGGAGGTTTGAAAAGAAAATTATTTTTGAACTCTAGTTACAAAAATACATATATTCGAGATTGATATTGTAATAGTATTACAACTGTGTGATAATGTAAGCGATTACACATAATTGATTGCTTGATTTGATTCTCAGTCTTACATACTAAAAAGCAGTTGATTTAAATGAAAATAAAACTTTTAAAAGAGGTGGTTGGATTGGACTTAGGGTTTTCTGTCTATTTAGGAGAAGCATTTGACGAAACATATATCGACAAAATGTTGAATCATGGATTTCGATATATATTTACATCACTTCAAATTCCAGAAGATGACCAAGATACGTATTTGACGCGGTTAAAACAGTTAGCCGTAATAAATGGGAACCGTGCACAAATTATTGCTGATGTGAATGGACAAACACTGCATCAACTGGGTTTGTCTTTGAGTGAACCAGAATCGATTCGTGATGTGGGCATTGATATTGTTCGTTTGGATGAAGCGGTCGATATAAATAGTTTGGCAGAGTATGTAGAAGCAAAATATTCAGTGATGTTGAATGCGAGCACAGATGCATTTCAAATTCTACGTGAGTTGAGTGATCGCGCAATTTCTCAAGAGAATATCTTAGTTGCACATAATTATTATCCTAGACCTGATACAGGCTTGGAACGTACTTTCTTTCAACATATAAACGAGCGATTAAAAGGAGCATTTCCTGAAATTCAAATCATGGCGTTTGTCCCTGGTACTCAATTAAGAGGACCTATCTATCGCGGTTTACCAACACTAGAAGACCATCGTCAGTATCATCCATTAGCCGCAGCAGTCGAGCTGGAAGAGGATTTGTGTGATATTGCTTGTGTGGGAGACAGTCAAATTGACGATTTTATGATTCATCAATTCGATACGTATTTCAGATTAAACCGTGTTGTTTTACGAACAAATTTAAGCTCAGACAGTAAATATTTAGGGACTTATCATAATCGACCAGATGTCGCACGTGATGTTGTGAGAGCCATTGAGGCAAGAAAAACATTTACTGAAGAAGTATCGCCGCATAATGTAGTAGAACGTCGAAAAGGTGCTGTGACGATAGACAATGCATTATATGGTCGTTATATGAATGAACTTCAAATTGTAAGGTGTGATTTACCTAAGGATGAAGCGGTCAATGTATTAGGTTATGTCGATGCCCGTGATTTAGATTGTATAAATATGATTGGGTCGAATACCGCATTTGAATTCGTTTCAGTTGAGGAGGAAAGTCATGGACATTAATAAAATGACAACTGAGCAACGTAATGAGAAAACGATGCATCTAGATGAATTAAGTACTGAAGATTTTGTTGCTTTGATGAACCAAGAAGATCAAACCGTAGCACAAGCGATTGCGAAAGAAAATACGTCTATTGCACGTGTGATTGATACTGTTATTGAAGGATTTAAGCAAGGTGGCAGATTGATTTATATGGGTGCAGGTACGAGCGGCAGGCTAGGTGTGTTAGATGCTGCTGAGTGTGTACCGACTTTCGGTGTAACTCGAGATGATGTGATTGGTTTAATCGCAGGTGGTGCTAAAGCAATGACTGAAGCTGTAGAAGGTGCTGAAGATAGTAAAACACTTGGCGAACAAGATTTAAAGCACCTTAAACTTAATGAAACTGATACAGTGATCGGATTAGCAGCGAGTGGCAGAACGCCTTATGTCATTGGCGGGCTAGAGTACGCGAATACGATAGGTGCGAACACAGCAGCGATTGCTTGTAATAAAAATACAGCGATTGGTGCAGTTGCGGATATTGCGATTGAAATAGAGGTGGGTCCTGAAATTCTGACAGGTTCTACACGCTTGAAGTCTGGAACAGCACAAAAGTTAGTGTTGAATATGATATCAACTGGCGCAATGGTCGGTATCGGTAAAGTTTATGAAAACTTAATGGTAGATGTTCAACCGACAAATGAAAAATTGAGAAGACGTGCGTTAAATATCATTTCAGAAGTGGTTAATACTTCAGAATCTGAGAGTAAAAAGTTATTTCATGACAGTAACGGTCATGTGAAAGCGGCAATTGTTATGGGATTACATGATATTACGTATGAAGAAGCTGTTGAACGTTTAGAAAAAGCGAATGGTTTTATCAGAAAAACATGAGGAGCTGAACAACAATGTCAAAAGAAAAAAAGATTGCCCAGGAAATATTAAATAATGTTGGCGGCAAAGCAAATTTAGAACGTGTGATTCATTGTATGACACGTGTACGTATGGATATTATTGATTACTCTAAAGTGAATCTAGAAGGACTCAAAGCAATAGACGGTGTCATGGGAGTAGTAGAAGACGAAACACTACAAGTTATTGTAGGTCCAGGTACTGTCAATAAGGTCGCACATGAAATGAGCGAAATGATTGGCACACCTTTAGGTGAAAAAATCGTTCATCATGAACCTTCGCATCAAACAGATAAAGAACATGTAGAATCAGAAGCACAACTCTTTAAAAGTCAGATGAAGGAAAAACAGAAAAAGTCTAAATGGAAAAAAGTACTGAGAGTAATCGCAAATATTTTTGTACCTTTAATTCCGGCATTTGTTGGTGCAGGATTAATCGGTGGTATAGCGGCAGTGCTGACGAACCTATTGTCTGCTGGTTATATTGAAGGTGCGATGTGGAAGCAGTTGACTTTAGTCTTTGATATTATCAAAAGTGGTTTGCTAGCATACTTAGTCATCTATGTAGGGATTAATGCGGCTAGAGAATTTGGCGCAACTCCAGGACTCGGCGGTGTGATTGGTGGTACTACCATGTTGACAGGCATGACACCTGAACAACCATTGCATAATATCTTTAACGGTGAAGCATTAGCGCCTGGACAAGGTGGGGTCATCGGTGTCATCTTTGCGGTTTGGTTACTATCAATTGTTGAAAAACGTCTGCATAAAATTATTCCGAATGCGGTGGATATTATTGTGACACCTACGATTACCTTATTAATTATGGGACTTGCGACGATATTCTTAATTATGCCGATAGCGGGTGTAATTTCAGAAGGTCTATTAGGTATTATTAACTGGGTGCTAGATATCGGCGGCGCATTTAGCGGCTTTATCCTTGGTGCGACATTCTTGCCATTAGTTATGTTTGGTTTACATCAAGTTTTAACACCGATTCATATAGAAATGATCAACCAAGATCATGCAACTTTCTTATTACCGATTCTTGCGATGGCAGGTGCAGGCCAAGTCGGTGCGGCATTAGCGCTTTGGGTAAGATGCCGTAAGAACAAAAAGATTATTCGTTTATTAAAAGGTGCGTTACCTGCAGGAATATTAGGTATTGGAGAACCTTTAATTTATGGTGTGACTTTACCATTAGGCCGTCCATTCATTACAGCATGTATTGGTGGAGGTATCGGCGGTGCTGTTATCGGTGGTATCGGACACATTGGTGCTGTTGCGATTGGACCGAGTGGTTTATCATTGATTCCTTTAATTTATGACAATATGTATTTAGGCTACATTGCAGGAATATTAGCTGCATATGCGGGAGGATTTATCGCAACATACTTCTTCGGAACAACAAAAGAAATGACTGCACCTCAAGATGTTGAAGAAGAGCTGTAAAACATATGGGAAATGAACAACTATTAATTTATATTGAAGAACAGATGGAACAACTGACTAAAAACGAACAACAAGTGGCACGATATTTGATTGAAGCACCGGAAGCGGTATTAGAAATGAGTGCACAAGCGTTAGGTAAAGAAACGCAAACAAGTTCAGCTACTGTTATCCGTTGTGTGCATAAATTAGGATTCAAAGGGCTAGTGGATTTGAAGTTAGCCATTTCGAGTTATTTACCTAATCATCAGGCTAGTGTGTATCAAGAAATGGAGCAAGATGAACCTGCTAATGAAATTAAAAGTAAACTGTTCAATCGAGCAGCGTATACTCTGAAAACAACAGAAACTTTATTAGATGATCAAACGTTAGAAACGATTGCTGAAAAATTAAGACAATGTAAGAAGTTAGTTGTGTTTGGAGTAGGCGCAAGTCATATTGTGGCAGAAGATATCTTTCAAAAATTTACAAGAGCTGGCATGAATGTTGTTCATAGTTCGGATGCACACATTATCGCTACAACGCTAGCTGGAAGTAACAATGAAGGTACTTTAATGATAGGTATCTCAAATTCAGGCCAAAACCGAGAAACATTAAAGTTAGCGCAAGTCGCGCGCCATTATCATGTTCCGGTTATCGGTATGACCAGTCGAAAAGATTCAGAACTCGCCAATGAAGCGGATGAGTGTTTGTTCCATGACGCAAGCTCAGATCGTAGTTTGCGATTAGCCGCAACAAGTTCGTTAATCGCACAGCTCATCACTGTAGACACTTTATTCTACACATATCTTGCGAAAGACTATACAAATCATATCGCACATTTAAGTCAGACAAGAGATGCAGTTGATTTATATGTTGATGAAGATTGAGGTATGATGATAGTAATGATGGAGTTAAAGGAATGAGAGAAATGTATGCTTTAGAAACAAATAATGCAATCATTCGTTATGACATGATGGGACATGGACCGATTTTGTTATGTATTACTGGCGCTAGCGGAATCAATGATAGTTATTTGGATTTAGCACATAAGCTAGAAGATCATTTTACTGTTGTCTTACCTGATAGACGAGGTTATGGAGCAAGTGAATTGTTAACGGCTTTACCAAGTTCTATCGCAAACACCAAAGATACGTATTGTTTAACCATGGATGTCGAAGATATTAAAACATTAATACAAACGCTTAGTAATCATCCTGTTTATCTTTTTGCGACAGACACAGGTGCTGTGCCTGCATTAGAATTTGCGTGTATGTATCCAGAATTGGTTAAGACATTACTTGTTCATGAGCCTTTAAATACTTCTGTACTTCCAAACAGAGAAGATTATGTGCCGCAAACTGAACAAATCGCACGTACTGCAATGATTGAAGGAGTGCCGGCTGCAATGCGTCAGTATGAACGTTTGATTAATCCTTCGCACTCAGATATGCAGGTGTTAGTAGAGAATACGATTGCTCCTTGTGCGGTTTGTTCACCGAGCACTTCACAAATACGCAGTGGTGAATCAACAAACATTTGGCTTCAATATGAACTCCGGCAATATTTGAATTATCAAATTGATATAGAAACTTTGAAGGCCGAAGATGTTTCAATCAAGTTCTTGCAAGGTGAACAATCGAAAGAATCGCTAGGATATGAAGCGGCTAAATATTTTGCGCATAGCTTAAATGCAAATCTGTTTCAAGTTACAGGTGGACATTACGGTTATGCACAACAACCTAAACAATTTGCGAAAGCTGTTAAAAAGATACTGCGTTCATAATGATAGAGTTCAAGACCTTCGTTATATGAAGGTCTTTTTATTATGACCTGTGATTTTAACTTTTAGAGTGTTATAATACATTCAAATTTATTTTTGAATGAGGTGACAAAGTGATACAGACCGCTTTGACTGCAGTTATACTTTATACAGCGACTGCTTTAGATTTATTAGTGATTTTGTTGATTTATTTCGCACGTGCACAAACCAAACGTGAGTATCGTGATATTTATATTGGACAGTTTTTAGGTTCAGGTGCCTTAATTGTCATCAGTTTGTTTTTTGCGTTTGTCTTACACTATGTACCTGAGAAATGGATGTTAGGTTTATTAGGTATCATCCCTCTATATTTAGGAATCAAAGTTGCATTATTTGATGATTGTGAAGGGGAAGCACGTGCCAAGAGAGAGTTGGATAAAAAAGGACTGTCCAAATTAGTTGGCATTGTTGCGCTTGTTACCCTAGCAAGCTGTGGAGCAGATAATATCGGTTTATTTGTACCGTACTTTGTCAGTTTGACTTTAGCGCAAGTTATTGTGACATTAATTGTATTTGTATTCATGATTTTCTTATTGGTATTCTCTGCACAAAAATTAGCAAAAGTCCCAGGTATTGGTGAAACTGTGGAGAAATATAATCGATGGATTATGGCAATTATCTATATTGGCTTAGGTTTATACATTTTGATTGAAAACAAAACCATACAAACATTGTTAAGCTTTGTTTCATAGAAAGGATGGGAGATAGGTGTCTAATGAACAATGTGACATCATGTATGTGCATGAAGATAAAGTGAAAAATGCTTCTGACTTTTTAAGTGAAACACACACTATTAAGGCAATGAATACTTTAAACGCAATAGGTGATAAAAAGAAATTAACGATTTTATTTGCGTTGCTTGAAGAAGAGAAACTGTGTGTTTGCGACATTGCGAAATTGCTTCAAATGAGTATTGCCTCTACTTCTCATCATTTACGCATACTCTATAAAAAAGAAGTTATAGATTTCCGCAAAGAAGGGAAAATGGCGTATTATTTCATCAAAGATCCTCAAGTTGATAAATTGCTGCGCTTTATGCTGACAGAAGTAGAAAACGAAAATAGTTAAATATATAAATAACTGTTGTGAATCAATTTTGCAGAATGATAGCACAACAGTTATTTAAAAATATACAACGCTATTTATTTTGTCTTTTACGATTAGTGTTATAAATGATAGAAGCAATTGCCACATAAATTAATGGACCGACAATTAAAATAATAGAAGTCATGTTTGCTTGGATATAAAATTTAAATAATAGAAAACCTAAAAAGGCAACCATTAAATACACAGGTATCATGAAAGGTTTCCAGAACATTGAGTCATTCATATTTAATGTACACACCTTTCTATTAGGGAGTATGTAGAAAAAAGAGGCGGATTTAACTCTGCCTCTTGTTTATGTTTTCAAGTTATAGCCCTAATTGCAACCAACGTTTTCGCGCAAAGAAAAGTACGACGAAGTTGATCGCAAAGAGTAAAAAGAAATAAACAATCAGTAATGTAATATCGTAAGAAGTCAGTGCTAAGGTATCTCCATTCAATGTAGCATCGACGTTAGGGTACATGACATTGCTTGCTTCAAAAGGCGCAAGGATGCCGAAGATGGTTGGATTAAGCATTACTAAGACAATAGAAATAACCCAATAGATTAGACTGACAATAACACTGATTAAAATTTTGGAAATTAAAATACTGATTGTTCCAATGATTAAGATATACTGCAAGATTAATAAAGAAAACATGATGATTAAAAAGAAATAATGCGAGAAATTACCAAACATCAAAGAAATGACAGTGATGCCAATACATACAAATACAAAGCATTCTAAGAAAATGACAAACATCTTTTTGTAAAAGAAGGTGAAGTCTGTATTTCCTAATAACTTATAAAATAAGATGTTTTGATCTGCATACTCTTTATTGAAGTAATAAGCGATGATGAATGAAAAGAGTATGAATCCAGTTTCTACCGCAATCGTATATGTGTTGAAGAAATATTCACCATATGACAAGCTTTGACCATCATTCATAAAGGTGGTAAAGCCATAACCTAAAACGAATAGTAATAAAAAAAGCGAACCAAGAATCAGTGTTATTTTGTTAAACGCTGTTTTTCTTAACTCTAACCTCATTTTGTACACCTCAAGTTTTTAGAAACAAATGTATTCATCGACAACTGCTTCTTTAGAATCATATTCTTCAATCGTCAGGTCTTTAAATAAAAAGTACTTACCAGGTAGGTATGTTAAATCTTTTGCGCTATGTGTAATATTGATAATTACTTTTTCAGGATTATCCGAAATATAGTTATTAAAGAAAGTATAGAAGTCGTGAACTGTTTTTTCATCTAAGTCTTTTGTGATCTCATCTAAAATGATGATAGGTTTGTCTTCTGATAGAAAACTTAATAGCTTCAGCTTTTCTTGTTGTCCTTTGTTTAATTTTCGAATAGGGATGTGATCAGGAATAGTTTCAATCCCTAACAAGTCACCCAAGTAATCGATTTTGACGGTACAAATAAAATAACTCTTGAGTAATTGAATGAGAAAATCTTTAGTGATATCTCTTGGAATACATGATGCATTACTAATCAAAGTTGTGTTTTCTGTAATCTCTGGGCGCATATGACCGCTGTAATTGAGTACGAAATCTTTAGCTAATTGAGACTTGCCAACTTCATTTCTGCCAATAATATGATTGATTTCACCTTTGTGAAATACCAAGTCAGTCGGCTGTAATAGGATTTTGCTTTTGATACGCAATACATACTGTTTGATTTCCATTTAACTCGGCTCCCTCGCTAAAATTGTAAAGTTTTCGAGTGATACTATTTAACAAGTTTTAACAAAATTTTTAGGAATTCTTAAATATAGCGTATCATAAATATCAAATCATTATAATTTGTCTTTTGGTAATAATTTGTGAATTTTTTGTCATGCGTGAGAAAATTACAAAAAATAATTCGCTTACAAGACAAACTGCTTATTTCTTTGATACTTAATTGGAGGTTAAAGTATTATGTATAGAAGTGCTGATATTAAGCGGTTTTAAGAGGTTGGGATGTCTGAACTCAGACAACCGTGAGGCTACCGCGCTATAAAAAGAGTAGTAAATAAAAAAAGAAACCAAGATGTCATTGCATCTTGATTTCAATAGTTAGTTATTATCAGAACGTTCTTTGATTAAGGCTTTTCTCATTTGTTGTCTAGAACCATACGTACTTTCTCGTACCAGTTCTTCGTTACGCATACCTGCACCAATGGCACCCGCAATTGTTGAAAGAGAAGCTGCGAACCATGCGATAGACACATAAAGAGTAAATGTGGCAGGATGTCCGAGTTCTAAAGTCTTTCCTAAGAAAGGCGCTGGTAATAATACAGAAGCCGCAATCAAATATATTGTAAAGAGTGTTACATAATAAATAATGACTGACGTTGTCAGTGTGGTCAGAGTTGTTAAATTATACAACCGCGTAATACGTTTATTAATACTGAAGCGTTCACTTTCCCATAAGTTATGCGCTAAGATAATCCATAAAATCATACCGAAAATCGCAAAGAGGGACATGACTGTTAATCTCCATGTGGTAAAGGTATTACTTAAAGACCACATGGTGGAGAAGATTAAACCGGATGCGCCGGTTGTAAATGCGATTGCGATTACACTATTCATACTTTGCATTAATCTTAATGGGTTATTCGCAAAGGTCATTCCACTGAGTAAACGGAAGTAACCAGATGTTTTAGATGCGACAATATAACGAATATGCATCGTATGTGTATCATCAGTGTAAGTACGGATTTTTCTTAGTTTAGAGAAAGGGAATATTTCTCGATAGGTTGCTTGATGATTTTCATCTTCATTGTTTTGATTTGGGTTGTCACTGAAAAATAGATTGATTTCATGAATAATCGTCAGCACTGTTCTTTCTAGACGTTTGGTAACAGGACGCCAACCATAAGCGGGAATTGAAATAATACTAGCCCCGTTTTCTTCGTTGATATCAACAGCGATGACTGACTCATTATCATGAAGTAATGGTAAGTCAGTTAAACTGATAATATAGTTCCAGTTATAACGATCTAAGTAGTCTTCAGTTTTTTGATAGGCTTGGTCTGCATCTTCTGCAGATCCTGTTAACGCATCAACAATGACTTCAATTTTCCATTCGTATTGAGATGAAATGTAGTCATTTAATAAACCGGGTAATGTGTCTACTAATTTATGCGAAAGTTTATTCGCAATACCAGGTGAAGCGATAATGCCTACGACAAGTTGTTCCATAAATTTACAGCCTCCTTTCTTTAATTGTTTTGATCGTTATCATCATTATCTTTTTGGTGTGATTCTGATGAATAGTAATTGGAAGCTTCCCATTCTTTTGCTTCTTCATAGCGTGCACGTTGACGATAAGAGTAAGTCATAGCACGAATTTTCTTTTCGTTTTCGACAGATGCGCCTAAAGCACCTGCTAAGAAACCAAGTGATGTCACAAACCATACAAGGTACAAGAACTGTCCGAGTGTACGCTGGCCTTCATTAATCGTCTGCATGTTATATAAATCATTCGGCACGAATAAAGCGACACTGATTATAAGCAGTAAGAATAAGATGAGATAGCTGAATACAATAATAATCAATAGAGTTAAGACAGTTGTTACATTGTAAACTGTTCGATAAGTTTTAGTTGTTAACGAAGTTTCATGTTCCCATAACGAGTGTGCATACATAATCCAAAGGGTCATTCCGCCAATGGCTAGTGTCGTCATAAAGATAAATCTTAAGTTAGTATATTCAATACTTAATTGCCATGGGGTAGAGAAAATGGTTAAGTATGTAGCTGTCGCAAAGGAAATAGAAATAATCTTTTTGAAGTTTGGAATTTCTTTAAGCGGTTGATTGGCTCTGGTCATTCCAGCTAATAATAAAATCCAACTTATAATAAGTGGGTTTAAAATAAACTTGGTTGTTGTTTTGGAGTGTGAAGTATCATCTCCGGCTTCTTGATCATCTTTCGTTTCCATATCATTCTCTTGTTTATCATCGAATATATTTCTAATGGGCTTTACACGTGTAAATAATGAAAGATTTAATTTTTTCGTTTGATAATCCTCATTCGATTGATGTAAATATATAATTTCCGCAAAATAAAGCAGACATTGTTTCAATTTACGTTTCACACCAAATAAACCTAAAGCCGGAATTGAGATTAATCCAGTAGCCATAGGTTCATCTAAATTACCTACTATTACTTTACGTTGTTCGACAATGGGTAAGTCTGTCACAACAATCGCATAGTCCCATTTATGATGGGTTTTAAGAGATTGAGCTGCGTCTAAACTTTTGTTGACGTCTTCAGCAGAACCAATTAATGGGTCAGAAACACATTCGAAAGTCCATTTGATATCTTCTTTCAATTTACTATTTAGTGAAGTAGGCATTTGTTCAGCTAGTGTCTCTGATAAATCCATAGGAAACCCTGGAGCAGCAATGATTCCTACTTTAATCTCACTCATAAATTGCCTCCTTTCTCTCTACAAAGTTATGAACAAAATTAATTTTGAATTCATTTATAATTACATAATTAATAAGTTCCCGCAATGACAAGAAACAAAACTTATTAAAAAGACGAATTTGATAAGGATTACATAGTGGAAAAGTAGCTTCTAATGTATAATATATATAAAGAATAAAGTATCGGGAGGTATACATCATGAAACGACATCATTTATTGCTTGGACTGCTTTGTTCAACTCTACTTTTAGCAAGTTGTGGCCATCAAGACAACAATGAAAAACAAGCAGACCAAAAACAAGAAGAAACAACCGACACTCAATCACAAGACCAATCACCTAAAGAGAAAAAACAAACACATACGACGTACCACACTAAACAAGATATAAAAATAGAAGTGCATGAAGCGGAGAAAAAAGACAAAGCACATGCTGACACTGATACAAATAAGAATGCACAAACTAAACAAACACAACAAGAAACTGATAAAACAACACAAGCCACTGAAAAAGATGCTCAATCCTCAGATTCATCAAAGAAAAATGAAGAACCAAATTTAGAAAGAGATGGCGGTAAAGTCAAAGGGCCTGAGGCTCTTGCACCTGGTCCTGAAGCAGATATGGATAGAAAACATATCGCGATGATGTTGTTAGACCCTAAATTAAACAAAACTTACGTTAATGCTAAAGATTTAAAACAAAAAACTTATAAAACAGATGACGGTCAACAAGTGCGCATTCCAAACTATGTACTTTTCCAATCTCTAGAAGTACCGCAAGTTGAAAATGGTCCTGAAGGCATGCAGTATTATTTTGTAACACATACAAAAGATCCTGACAAGAAAACAGTAATCGGTGTATCTGATAATGAAATCGTTATTGGTAAATCAACAATCAGTTCTGAAGATGCAGTATCTCAAAAAGTAAAATTAGATTATAATCAATTCATTCAAGAAGAAGAGACACAAGTCTTTAAAGTGAAAGAACTTGAACAGTTGAAACTCGATTCAAATGAAATCAATGCGCTAACACGACATATCTATCAAGCAACACCGCACACATTACAGTTTGTCCCTGAGAATTGAGGCGTAAAAGATGAAACAACTTAGAATGATACTCACAATGATCTTGAGTCTACTTTTATTAGCCGCATGTGGAACACAATCACAAGAAGATAAACAAACTTCTAAGTCATCAGAACAGAAAACAGAGACAAAAGAAACAAACGCTAAACAAGACAAAGTAACATCAGAAACAAAAAATAATAATCAAACCAATACTTCAAAAGAAAGTACAGAGAATCAAAAAGAAGAACCGCAAACACAAAAAGGACCTTTAACAGAACAAGAGATTAAACACAATGTAGCATTGATGATATTGAACCCGAATTTTGATCAAAAATATATCACAGGGCAAGAAGTGTTAGAAGGTAAATATTCGGCTATAGTTCAAGATCAAATACACCACTTCAAAGTAAATGAAGTGCGCTTATTACAAGGGAGATTTGAACCTACTGTGATTCAAGCACCTGAAGGCATGAAGTTTTATACATTTGATCCGCAATCGGGTCCATATGCAGTTTATATTGGTGTGTCTCGCGATAAAGTTGCGGTTTGGCGTTCACAAGCAGCCTATGAAAATTATCCTGAAAAATTAGCTGATGGCAGTATTACTGAATATAATATTTCTGATTTAAAGAAAATGAACATATCATCAGCACAAATACAAGCAGTCGCAAATAAAATCGTAATTGGGAATAATGAAAATCAAAAACCTATTCGATTAGACTAATAGTAAGAAGTGAGCTTTGGCTCGCTTCTTTTTTATGCTTTTTAACAAATAAACGATTTTAAATTTTTTGAAAAAATGAGACTTCGTTACTTTAATGTTACTTAAATATGAATTATAATGATTAAGTATCATTAATTTAATGTGGCAATATTTTGTTAATTAGAAAGGAGTGGGCTTTTCATGGAATGTGTGTTGCCGATTAAAGATAAATCGGACATTGAAGCGATGTATGAAACGTTACGTGAACATAACCAGCGTGATTATTTGTTGTTTCGTTTAGCGATACATACAGGTTTAAGAATTAGTACGTTAATTCATTTAAAAGGACTAGATGTTTTAACACAAGATGAGCATTGTCAGGCTGTGATTAATGTTTGGCGACAACCTGGGATATCTGAAATTAATGTGCCGTTGCCTCAATCGTTATGTGAGGAATTGGATGAATTTATGAAAGATAAAGGAATTGGTCATGACGATTATCTATTTCGTTCTATGAAAACAAAGCGTCCGCTCTCTCGCCAACAAGCGTATCGTATTATTCATGATGCTGCTGTTCAAAATGGACTCTCTCAAGTCGGTCTTCAATCTTTACGTAAAACTTTTGCTTATCATGCGTACCAATCGGGTACACCGCTTACAGTGATACAAAAATACCTCGGTCATCAGACTTTATCTGAGACCCTCAAATTTATAGATGTTCCGCAACAAAACCGCACGATTACGATTCAATTAGATCTTTAATTTTTATTTTTTAGATATGACTTTAACTCAACTATAGAAAGGAGTCTCACTTCTTATGAGCCTTATTTGGCTGTTTGTCTTTATTATTGTTGTGATGTTGTTCGTACTCATGACAAACCTGCCGAATCGTTCTGCACGACCAGCGTCAGCATCAGAACAAGCACAACAAGAAATTACGCATAACACGGGTCGGTACAGAACAACTTTAAGCAGACAAGCTGGATGGATAGCGTTAAGTGCGCCCGTTATCAGCGCAATTTATTTTATAACCATGATTCCACGCATCGCCGCCAATCAACTGGTTATGGTTTCATTGCCGTGGATGCCGTCAATCGATGTAAATTTTGCGTTCAGATTAGATGGCTTGTCTTTAATCTTTGCCTTGTTAATCACTTTAATTGGTACAGGTGTTGTATTATATGCGAATGCATACCTATCAAAAGCACATGATGATTTGCCAAGGTTCTACGTGTATTTATTAATGTTCATGTTTGCGATGTTAGGCGTTGTGCTAGCAAATAATACCATACTGCTGTACGTATTTTGGGAGTTAACGAGTATTGCGTCTTTCTTATTAATTGCTTATTGGTATAACCGACCAACAAGTCAGGCAGGCGCAATGAAATCATTCTTAATCACTGTCTTTGGCGGCATGTTTATGATGGTTGGGTTTGTTATTTTATTTAACATTACCGGTACAAATACTATTTCTGAATTAGTGCAAATTCCCGTTCGCCAAACGATGTATGAATCTCCTTGGTTCCCACTTGCGGTTGTCTTTATTTTATTAGGTGCCTTTACGAAATCGGCACAATTTCCATTTCATATCTGGTTGCCAGATGCGATGGAAGCACCGACACCTGTCAGTGCTTACCTGCACTCTGCGACAATGGTTAAAGCCGGATTATACTTACTATTTCGTTTTACACCGATATTAGGTTATGAGCCATGGGTAGCTTATATTGTTATCACAATCGGTATTATCACTTTAATGGTCGGTTCCTTTGTGGCAGTTGGACAACGTGATTTAAAAGGATTGCTTGCTTATTCCACAATCAGTCAACTCGGCATGATTATGTCGATGGTCGGCTTTGGATTTTTAGCATATAGTCACCAAGCACAAGGGTTCCAAGCCTTTTATGTTGCGAGTTTATTTGCGGGACTGTTTCATTTAATCAACCATGCGCTCTTTAAGAGTGTGCTCTTTATGGGTGTTGGTATTGTAGATCATGAAACAGGCACACGTGATTTATCGCGTTTAGGGGGTTTACGTAAACTCTTGCCAGTCACAACTGTGATGATGACCATCAGCGCAATGGCGATGGCAGGTCTCCCGTTATTTAATGGTTTCTTATCAAAGGAAATGTTCTTTGCGACATTGGTCAGCGCGAAAAAACTTACGATGTATGACCAAGTCTTTGTTTCTGTGATGTTGATTGTTGGTGTGGTTGCCAGTCTCTTTACGTTCATTTACAGCTTACGTTTAGTCAAAGATACTTTCTTTGGCCCGTTACACAAAGAGGGCTTACCGCAAGTACCTGAACATGAGCCAGTAGGACTGTATATTGCGCCGGCAGTGATTACACTCGGTATGCCATTATTCTTTATTATCCCGAACGTCTTAGGGCGATATTTAATCGGTCCTGCCTTACGTGATATCGGACATTCAGATAAAGTGGCACCATTTATTCCGCACATTGCCGCATGGCACGGTTTAAGCCCTGAGTTATGGATTACCTTAACGATTTATGTCGTGGGTATTTTACTCTTATGGCGTTCACGTTGGATGAATGTTTACAACAAGTTACCAGAGTTTCTATCCATCAACAGTATCTATCGCGGTATGTTAAGCGGAAGTGAGCGTTTTAGTAGAAGCGGGATGCAGTTGATGATGAATAACCGATTAAATCAATACTTACATGTGATTTATTTCTTATTCTTCGGTATGTTGGCTTATGGTTTTATTCGCGTCGGTTGGATACCTGTTGAAGGTTTCAAAGTGAAGCCGATTACGTGGTTTGAAATTTTAGTCACTGCCAATATTGCTTTCTTATCTGTTGCATTAGTGTTCTTACGTGAACGTATGGCGATGATTATTATTAACGGTGTTATCGGTTATACGATTGCGATTGTCTTTGTCTTAATGAGAGCGCCAGACTTGGCGATGACACAGTTAGTGATTGAAACGATTACGACTATCTTATTCTTATTAGTCTTTTACCATTTACCAAACGTACGACGAGATAAAGTACATGTCGGGAAAGAAGCGGTCAAGCTATCTATTGCTTTATTAATGTCGCTCTTTGTCGTGACGTTTGTGATTATTGCACAACAAGAACAAGCGTTTAATAAGATTTCAAGTTTCTATGAACATAGTGATAAATTGGCAGGTTCTAAAAATATTGTCAACGCAATTCTCGGAGACTTCAGAGCACTAGATACCATGTTAGAAGGCATTGTCATTATGATAGTGGGTCTCGGTATCTATTCCTTAATTAAATTCAAAATCAGAAAGGGTGATTCAGATGCACGAAAATGACATTGTATTAGAAACGATTTCTAAAGTAGCAGTTTTCATTATTTTGACCTTCGGTTCTTATATTTTCTTAGCAGGTCATGATAATCCAGGTGGCGGCTTTATCGGCGGTTTAGTTTTCAGTTCAGCGTTTATCCTGATGTTTCTAGCCTTTGATGTTGAAAAGGTCATTCGTTCACTGCCGCTGGATTTCAGAGCAGTTACGATTACAGGTTCTTTATTATCCATTGCTACCGCAATCGTGCCAATGTTTTTTGGACACCCTTTATTGTCACATGAGGATGTTTACGTCACATTGCCTTACTTAGAGAAAGTGCATCTTTCAAGTGTGACATTGTTTGAATTCGGTATTTTATTAACAGTCGTCGGTTCAGTGACGACAATTATGCTTGCGATAAGTGGTGATAAAAGTTGAACGTCATACTTATTATAATTATTGGTATTTTAACTTTTGCAGGCACGTATATGATTTTATCGAAAAACTTAATTCGTATCGTTTTAGGTACTGCCATTTATACACATGTCGCAAACCTAGTCATTTTAGCGATGAGCGGCTTTGATGGTACAAAAGTACCGATTATTAACGATGAAGGCAGTAATTATGTAGATCCCTTACCACAAGCGTTGATTTTAACCGCAATTGTCATCGGATTTGCGGTTTCCGCATTCTTACTTGTCTTAGTCTATCGTACTTATAAAGTGACACGGGTAAACCGAATTGAAGCGTTACGCGGTGAGGATGATGATGTCGATGAATAATATGATGTTAATCCCACTGTTGTTGCCTTTAGTCACAGGATTAATTTTGTTCTTCTTTAAAGAACGTTTAATGGTTACGAGACGTATTGCGATTACGATCCAAATCATCAACACAGCAGTCTCAGCTTATTTATTAGCGTATGTCTATCAACATCAACCGTTAGTAATCAATTTTGGTGATTGGCAGCCGCCATTCGGCATTCAATTTGTCGGCGATACTTTAAGTATTTTCTTTGTCACAATTGCCAACTTAGTGGTTACTTGTGTTATTTATTTTGGTTTTGGTAAGCGTGAACATCTTGCGAACCGCTATTTCTTACCATCATTTATTCTATTTATGCTGACAGGTGTCAACGGCAGTTTCTTAACTGCTGATATTTTCAACTTGTACGTGATGTTTGAAATTATGTTGATTGCGTCGTTCGTCTTATTAACACTTGGTCAAACACTAGAACAATTACGTGCGAGTGTCATTTATGTCGTAATGAACGTTGTCAGTTCTTGGTTCTTCCTTATCGGTGTCGCTTATTTATATGGCACACTCGGCACATTGAACTTCGGTCATTTAGCGATGCGGATAAGTGAAAGTGACCAACCGCCGATGATGACAATGATTGCGATTATTATGATCTTCGTGTTCGGCGGTAAAGCAGCTTTAGTCATGTTTATGTGGCTGCCTAAAGCCTATGCCGCATTAAATACTGAATTAGCTGCGTTATTTGCGGGATTGATGACAAAGGTCGGTGTGTATGCGTTAATCCGTGTCATGGTGTTGTTATTTGATCAACAGCCTGATATTACACATCAACTCATGTATTATATGGCAATCATTACGATGATTATTGGTGCTATCGGTGTACTGGGTTATGAAGATGTGAAAAAAATAGCTGCTTATCAAGTTATCTTGTCTATCGGCTTCTCAGTCATGGGTATCAGTACCTTGAATCAAGCAGGTGTGACAGGTGCGATTTTCTATGCCGGTCATGACATGATCATTAAGACCTTATTATTCTTAGTCATGGGCGTCTTTGTTGTCTTAACAGGTTACCGAAGTTATAAACAAATGGGCGGTTTGATTCATACGCATCCGTCATTAGGTATTATTTTATTTATTGTCACATTATCTATTGGCGGCGTACCGCCATTCAGTGGATTTCCTGGGAAATTACTGATTATACAAGGTGCACTCGCTGAAGGGTATGTGGTCGGTGTCGCACTGATGATTATCACCAGCTTGATTGCGATGTATAGTTTATTGAAAGTCTTTTTCTATATGTATTTCGGTAGAGAAGAGATGCCTGTAGTCCAACGACAACCAATCTTGCCGCATAAGTTGATCGCGATGATTTTATTAACAGTTGCGACTATCCTGATGGGGCTTTGTGCCGAATGGATTTTAGATGTCGCACATCATGCGGCGGAATTTAATATAAACCCTAGTGACTATATCAAATCAGTTATCCCAAATGTGGAGGTGGAATAATGTTAGCCCAACTAACCCTGAATATTTTAATTGCTGTACTATGGACGCTCTTTCAAGACGAAGATAAATTCCACTTGTCTACATTTATTGCGGGATATCTGATTGGTATTGCGATTGTATATTTAATCCATCGATTCTTCTTTAAACGTGTCTTCTACTTAAAGAAAGTCTGGATTATTTCTAAATTCATTTTGATTTATAATATGCAGCTGTTGATATCGAGTTTATCAACCATCAACTATATCTTATTTAAATCACATGACATGAACCCAGGTTTATTAATTTATGAAACGTCATTGAAAAGAGACTGGGCGATTACTTTATTGACCTTGTTAATCATGTTGACACCAGGCTCGCTTGTACTCAGGGTATCACCTGATGGCAGTCGTTTCTTTATTCATGCGATCGATGTTTCTGAAAAAGATAAAGCCGTTTTAACCAAGCAGATTAAGAAATATGAACGTTTGATATGGGAGGTGCTCAAATGATTGAAATGGTCATAAATTGGATGATACGGAGTGCTTTAGTCATTTACGGTATTGCGGTGATTATCGCTTTGATACGTGTGATTAAAGGACCGACAACACCTAACAGGGTGGTCGCATTTGATAGTATTGGTGCGATGATTATCTCTATTGTAGGCTTACTCAGTATCGTCTTAAACACCTTAACTTTCTTAGATGCGAGCTTAATTATCGCTATCCTCGCATTCTTGAGTACCATTGGTATCTCACGCTTCGTAGAAGGAGGACGAATCTTTGATAATAAACGAAATCGTTAGTTTATTCGCAGCTGTCCTTATCTTGTTGGGATCTATTGTCGCTCTCATTAGTGCCATCGGTATTTTAAAGTTTGATGATATCTTCTTGCGTGCACACGCCGCAACGAAAAGTTCAACCTTATCTGTGTTGTTTTCATTAATTGGTGTATTTATTTATTTCTGGTTTACACGTGATTACTTCAGTGTCAGAACGCTATTAACGATCTTATTCTTATACATGACGTCACCAGTCGCTGGGCAAATGATTGTACGTACGGCTTATAACGTTGGTTCGTATATGTATATGAAAGACAACACCCAAAAAGGGGCTTCTTTGAATATTGATTATAATAAAAGAGAAGCTAAGAAAAACAGAAAGTTACGGGCTGAACGCAGACGAAAAGCAACTGAAGCGTTCACAAAAGGTGAGCATCAGCCGACAATTCGTTATAAAAAGAAAGATGACTAATCTAATACGCACGCTATAGTGAATTTCTAAACTATGGCGTGCGTATTTTTAGTTCAGCCAACCTCAATAATGCTTTGTCATATGTTATAAAACCGAAAGTATCTAGATGTTTATAATCCAATAATTGTTCCAGAATCATGGTATATAGACATCACTTTGTACAATGTTATTTAAAATTTTAAAAGTATTGAACAATCATATATGCAAACGTACGCAAATGGAGTATAATCAGTTTGACAGATTATTCAGATTAATTTATAACCTATTGACTTTGTGAATGTATTCACATAATATATTAGATAGGATATGAATTACTCTACTATACAACTTTTAGAATTGAGGGAGTAATTATGACAAAAATTAAATTTTTTGGTACACGTGATTATGAAAAAGATGTAGCTTTGAACTGGGCTAAAGAGAATGATGTTGAAGTTTCATTCTCAAATGACTTCTTAAGCTATGATACTTTGGATCAGCTTGAAGGGTTTGACGGCGTTACAACAATGCAATTCGGCAAACTTGAAAAAGAAGCTTACCCTAAATTAGAAGCAATGGGCATCAAACAAGTCGCACAACGTACTGCAGGTTTTGACATGTATGATTTAGAATTAGCGAAAAAACACGGTATTATTATCTCAAACGTGCCTAGCTATTCTCCTGAAACAATTGCGGAATACTCAGTAGCTGCTGCATTAAATCTTGTACGTAGATTCCCACGTATTGAAAAACGTGTTCAAGACTATGACTTTACTTGGGATGCGACAATTATGGCAAGACCAGTAAAAGACATGACAGTCGCAATTATCGGTACAGGACGTATCGGCGCATTAACTGGTAACCTTTTCGCAGGCTTCGGTGCTAAAATTGTAGGTTATGATTTATATCCAAATGATTCATTAGATTTCTTAGAATATAAAGATACGATTGAAGAAGCAGTTAAAGATGCGGACATCGTTTCTTTACACATGCCAGGTTCTGCAGACAACCACCACATTTTCAATAAAGAAATGTTTGCGAAATTCAAAGATGGCGCAATCTTAGTTAACGCAGCACGTGGTGCAGTTGTAGATACAGAAGCATTAATCGATGCGGTCAATGAAGGTAAATTAACAGGCGCAGCTGTCGACACTTACGAGTTCGAAATGCCTTACTTCACATTTGACTTTACTGGTAAAGAACTTGAAGATGAAACATTCAAAAAATTAATCGAAAATGACAGAATTCAATTAACACCACATATCGCATTCTTCTCTGATGAAGCGGTACGTAACTTAGTTGAAGGCGGATTAAACGCTGCACTTAATGTCATCAAAACAGGCGATACACCAACACGCTTGAACTAATTATTGTGAGTCGAAGTTATTTTATATAAAGGAAGTCGGATCAGCTCAACTGATCCGGCTTTTTAATTTGTTTCATTTACACAAAAAACAGGTGAAGACTTCAAATCTCCACCTGTTTGATGTGTTGTGTATTAATGTTTAATGCGATTTAAGCCACGGTTTTTAAAGCCGCCGACTTTATATGCGATAAATAATAAGATTAACCAGAATGGTGAGAAGTATAAGGCTACTCTTGTATCTTCAGCTAAGAATAAAATCGCGATGACAATAACGAAGAAGACAAGGGTACTATATGAACCAACTACACCAAAGAAGTTTTTAAATTTTGAAGCAGCATGTAATTCAGGATGTGCTTTACGATATTTGATATAACAAACTAAAATAATTGTCCAAATAAAGATAAAGAAAATTGTTGCGACTGTAGTTACGACTGTGAATACAGTATCTGGAATAACATAGTTCAATAATGCTGCTAAGAATAAGACAACCCCTGAGAAAATCAATGCATTATATGGGACCCCGTGACGATTGGCTTTACCTAAAGCTTTAGGTGCGCTGTCTGAAACAGCTAAACCATAAACCATACGACTGTTACTGAATAATCCACTGTTTGCGGCACTAGATGCTGAAGTTAATACCACAAAGTTAACGATACCCGCAGCAGCTGGAATACCGGCTAATACGAATAAGTTAACGAATGGACTTTCTTTAGGATCTAATTTATCCCATGGTGTGATACTCATAATAACCATTAAGCTTAAAACATAAAAGATGATGATACGAATACCGACGCTGTTGATGGCTTTCGGTAAGTTCTTTTCTGGATCTTTTGTTTCACGTGCAGTAACACCGACTAATTCAATCCCTACGAAACTAAATACTGCCATTTGGAAAGCGAGTAAAAAGCCCATAACCCCATTAGGGAAGAATCCGCCGTGAGAGTAAAGGTTGCTGAAACCACTTTGAATGTGGTTAGGTGATGAGAATCCAGTAAAGATTAAATAAAGACCAATGACAATTAAGAATAAAATCGCAATAACTTTAATGATCGCAAACCAGAATTCGATTTCCCCATAAGCTTTAACTGTCATTAAGTTTAGTGCGAGTAGTAAGATAACTGTGATAATCGCTGTTAAGTAAGGTGGGAAAGACGGCCACCAGAAATTAATATATTTAGTTACAGCTGTGATGTCCGCAATACCTGTAGCTACCCAACAAAACCAGTACGTCCAACCTGTAAAGAAACCAGCCATATGGCCTAAATAATCTTCCGCAATATCAATAAATGAATTGTATTGACTGTTTGATAAAAGAAGTTCACCTAATGCACGCATCATAATGAACAAGAAGAACCCGATAATGATGTAGGCCAAAAGAATGGATGGCCCAGCTAACGCAATACTTTTCCCTGCCCCCAAGAAAAGCCCCGTACCGATAGCGCCCCCGATGGCGATCAGCTGAATGTGACGATTGGTCATACTGCGTTTTAAATCATTGTTTTCCATGATGTTACACCTCTTTGTAGTTTTTATATAGAGAATGGATGGCGTGCAGAGTGAAACTGCGAACTGCATATCATCTATTTTCTTTTTATGTTGTACGGAATAGAATATGTGTATGGAAGTATTATACACTAACTTTAATGAGTTGCGTGACTAATTTTTAATTTTTCTAAATCAAATTTCAATGAAAGCGTTTTATATATGATTTTAGAAGATAACATCATACATTATGAGATTTAGGGTAAAAAATGACTGAGCGAGTGAATTATTAAAAAGATAAAATAAGGCGCAGAATCAAAGGAGAAGGTAACAGTGAAAAAATTAATAACGGGATTGCTTTTTGCGTCTATGACATTGATATTATCAGGATGTGCTTCTTCAGAAGTGAAAGAAGTCAAACAAGAGGCCAAACAAGAACCGACGCAAAAAGCACCGCCACAACAAGAACACAAGAAAGATACTGGATCTGCGAAATCAGAAGGACAACAAGTGGATTTAAATCCGTCTATCTTTGACAAGAAGAAAAAGAATCAAAAATTGACTAAAGCAGAATTAAAACAAGATATCCAAACGTATTTGAATGCTGACCATGATATCACACGTATTTATGGACACTATCAACAAAAGCTGCATTCAAAAGAAGGGCTTTCTAAACGCGATGCAAAACATATTGAAAAAGCCAGTGAGCTAGCAAGTACGAATGATAATAACTTTGCGCAATATATTAATGAAAATCGTTTACCGAAAGGTTATGACGGACATGCGCATAAAATTAATCGCTACATTACAAACTCTAACCAATACCTCAGAGATATCGATGAAAAAATAGATACCGCAATTGCTTCTTCAAAAAATGGACGTGTTTCTGTAAAAGAAGTCGGTGCGATTGAAAAAGGAAACGATAAACCTAACAAACGTGAACAAAAGAAAATTGAAAAAATATTGGAAGAAGAAAATATAGATACACGAGCATTCAAATAATCATGAGGGCATTCTTTTTGGAATGTCCTTATTTATTTGTGAGCCTTTTCTTGAGTGAAACAAGTGTATAATGGAATCAAGTTCTTAAAGTATAGATGAATAATAGAAATAAGAAGGTGATCTATATGACATCAGTTCTAGAAATTAATAATCTCACAAAATGCTTTGGTAAATTCGAAGCACTCTCTAAATTAAATATGAGTGTTGAAGAAGGAGAAATCTTCGGCTTTATTGGTCCGAACGGTTCAGGTAAATCAACGACAATTAAGATAATGTTAGGCCAATTAAAACCAAGTTCCGGCAGTGTTACGTTATTTGGTAAGGATGCGTTTAAAGAAGCAGTAGCCATACATGAACGCATTGCGTATGTCCCGGGTGATGTGAATTTGTGGCCGAATTTAACTGGAGAAGAAGTTATTGAGTTCTTATTAAGTTTACAAAAGTCAGTGAACCATGAACGTAAACAAATGTTAATTCGAGATTTTGAGTTGGATATTCACAAGAAATGCAGTACGTATTCTAAAGGGAATCGACAAAAAGTTGCTTTGATTGCCGCACTAAGTATGGAAGTAGATTTGTATATTTTTGATGAACCAACGTCTGGTTTAGACCCATTAATGGAGCGCGTCTTCCAACATCATGTAAAAGCGTGCCGTGAGCGTGGAAAAACAGTATTATTATCAAGCCATATTCTTTCTGAAGTAGAACAACTATGTGACCGTGTAGGAATTATACGTAAAGGTGAATTAATAGAAACAGGCACATTGGATGAGATGCGTCATTTAACACGTATGCGCTTTACCGTCATGACACAAGAGATACTAACACATTTAGAAGCGCAACCAGGTGTACATGATGTAACCAAACAAGATGAAACGTATCAATTTCAAGTGGATACTGATCAAACCAGTACAGTGATTCAATATTTAAGTCGCTTCAACATTAAAAAGTTAGAAAGCCAACCGATGACTTTAGAAGATTTATTCATACGACACTATGGCGAGCAGCTAAAAGAAGGTGAGTAAGATGACACAAAAGCGACTGACACTTTCTAAGATAATGTTGTTTTATTTGAAGCGGAATAAATGGTCTATCATCTTTTGGTTAGTAGGATTAATCGCATTAACCTTAATGATTCCACAATCATTTGCGAATTTGTATCCTGATAAACAAGCATTAGTACCACTGTTTGAAATGTTTAAAAATCCTGCGATGCAAGCGATGCTTGGTAAATTCTCTTTAGACCAAATGACTATAGCGACGATGTTCAGCTATGAGATGTTGATGTTTACTGTGATTCTCGTCAGTATTATGAATATCTTATTTGTTTCGAAAGATTCAAGAGGGGATGAAGAAGCGGGACGTTTAGCGATGTTATCTGCTTTACCGATAGGACGTACTACATTGATTTTGAGTACGATAATTCAACAGGGAATCATTAATGTCATTTTAGGTATATCAATCAGTATAGGCTTGATGTTTACAGGTATTGATCATTTTAGTGTTGAAGGTGCATGGTTATACGGCATGCTTATTGCGGTATCAGGTTTTATGATAAGTATGTTGACATTACTTGTCGCGCAATTAACCACGACACAAAGTCAGACAACAGGCATCAGTATTAGTTTGTTATTGATAATGTATTTAATCCGTGCCATAGGCGATGTGTCAGTTTCTTGGCTCTCTTACATTGTTCCCCTTGGTTGGATCACACGCGCCGATATTTATAGTCATAACCATTGGTGGCCGGTTGCTGCGTTATTTGGAATGTCTCTCATATTATTAATTATTGCGGTGATATTGAATAGACACCGTGATATGGAGTCTGGGTTATTGCCAACGTTTAAAGGGCATTCGCGTGCATCATCTTTATTAAAATCACCTTTAGGACTACAACTTCATTTACAGCGTACGGGAATAATCGTTTGGGCTATAGGTATGTTGATGTTAGGTTTGTCGTATGGTTCGGTATTTGGAGAATTAGAAAATTTCTTTAAAGAAAATCCGCTGTTACAAAGAATGTTGACTGGCAAAGGAAATAACTATGCTGAACAATTTGTGCCGATATTGATGGCAATTATGGGCATGATTTCAACCATACCTGTTTTAATGGCAATCTTTAAAATCCAAAAGGAAATCAGATTAAGCCATACAGAAAGTATACTGGCTTTGCCCATACATCGCATACGTTATTTAATGAGCTTTATTTGGATTGGATTGATCAACAGTGTCTTGATGATCAGTTTAGCTGCGTTAGGAATGTATATGGGTGCTGTCTCAAGTATGGATAAACCTATTGCTTTTAATAAAATCTTCACTGCAGGGTTAGTTTTTATTCCAGCAATATTAGTCTTTGCGGGATTGGCTGTTTGTATTATCGGTTGGTTTAAGAAAGGGAGTTTAATTGTCTATCTCTATTTAGCTTACTCTTTCTTAGTCGTATATCTAGGACAATTATTAAATATAAAGCAATGGTTGAAAAAAGTGACGCCGTTTGGGCATGTACCACGTCTGCCGATTGCAGATATGGATTGGTCTGCGACTATAATTATGCTTGTGATAGCAACGATGCTATTTATTTTGGGCATTGTTGGTTTTAAATATAAAGATATTTCTTAGACATGAATATAGAAAACAATTCGAAAAAATTAAATTCTAATCGCTGATATATCTTTTTCTATGGAAATATGGTAGATTTAGAGGGTCATTACAGAGCATGGAGGAGAACATGGAACAAACATTACCTAATTGCCCGAGCTGTGGTTCGGAATATACGTATTTAGATGGTGCGTTATTTGTCTGTCCGATGTGCGGACATGAATGGACGCAAGATTCAGTAGAAGAAGCTGAGGAAGCGTTAAAAGTACGAGATGCCAATGGTCAAGAATTACAAGATGGTGACACTGTGACAGTGATTAAGGACTTGAAAATCAAAGGTGCTTCATCTGTGATTAAGCAAGGTACGAAAGTTAAAGGTATCCGTCTAGTAGATCCTGAAGACGGTCATGACATCGATTGTAAAATTCCAGGTGTCGGTCAAATCGGTTTAAAATCGATTTATGTTAAGAAAATCAAATAGTCTTGTATCGATGTAAACAGATATCAGCGTTGGAAAGCCCTCCTATTCAAACCGAGTAGGAGGGCTTTTTGTTAATGTTTGTATTTAAGTTTTCGTTTTAAAACGGTACTGATGATATCGCTGATTAAACAAGTAGCAAATAACAGTGATACAAAAATAATGTTAGTAGTGCTTTCGATTTTGAACCCTGCTGAAAAACCATTTGTTTGCATATTAAAATAGAAGTTAATGGACAATAAAACTAATAAAGCAATAAAGCTGACAATCGTGATAATATCGGCAACACGCTTAGCAAAAGAAAGATTCATAGTAGACACACCTTCTTTGTATGTGATTTATATTGCTTTTCTTAATTGTAATATAACATATTTTTTAATTGAATGATTGTAGAATCTAACCTCTTATCACATGAATAATCATTAGTCAGACTATATAATAGAGGTGTATCTAAAATATGAATTGATGATTGAACACAAAAAGGGGTTGTGCACATATGAAAAAATTAATTCAAGATAAAACTACAATACTTTCAGATATGTTAGAGGGTTTAGCACTTTCAAATCCCGAGCAAACTGTCATTTCTGAGACGGTTGTTGTTAGAAAAGAGAAAAAGCAACAAGGTGTTGCGTTAGTTTCTGGCGGAGGAAGCGGACATGAACCTGCACATGCAGGCTATGTTGCACAGGGAATGTTAGATGCGGCAGTATGCGGTGAAATCTTTACATCACCGACACCGGATAAAATTTTAGAAGCGATTAAAGCTGTTGATAATGGTGGCGGTGTCTTATTGATTATCAAAAATTATGCCGGAGATGTTATGAACTTTGAAATGGCGCAAGAAATGGCTGAAATGGAAGGTATCAAAGTCGGTAAAGTGATTGTCAGAGATGATATTGCGGTAGAAGATAAAGAGATGCGCCGTGGTGTAGCAGGCACAGTTTTTGTGCATAAGTTTGCAGGTTACCTTGCTGAACAAGGTGAATCGCTAGAAACGATTGTAGAACAAACCGAAGCATTATTAGCTGATATGCGTACAATAGGCATGGCACTCACACCGCCATTTGTACCATCCACTGGTAAGTATGGCTTTGATTTAGAATCTGGAGATATGGAAATCGGTATCGGTATTCATGGGGAACGTGGATTGAAGAGAGAAGCGGTTAAACCTATCCAAGATATTGCGACTGAATTAGTTCAAGCTTTGAACGAAGAAGTCCAAGAGAAAGAAGTCATAGTGATGGTAAACGGCATGGGCGGCACACCGCTTTCAGAATTAAATATCGCAGTGAAGTATATCCAAGCAGCACTTGAAGCAGAAAATGTTTCAGTCAAAGACTGGTTTGTCGGTGATTATATGACATCGTTAGATATGCAAGGTTTCTCATTAACATTATTAGAAAGTACTGAGGACCGTTTGAAAGCATTAAACGCACCGACAACAAGCCGTTATTTCGGATAACGCACAAGGAGGAAATGAACTATGAATGCAGAAACATTAAAACAACGTTTAATTCATTTACAAGAAATTTTTCAAGAACGTGAAGATACATTAACAGAACTTGATCGTGCCATTGGTGATGGTGACCATGGTGTCAACATGGTCAGAGGCTTTAATGCCTTACCACAAGCATTAGAAAATGCGGACACAGTCCAAGATGTTTTGAAAACAACGGGAATGACTTTAATGTCTAAAGTTGGTGGTGCTTCAGGTCCATTATACGGTTTCAGTTTTGTCAAAATGGCACAAGTTGCGGAAGATGAGATTACAGAAGGCAACTTACCTCAGTTGTTAGAGGCATTTTCACAAGCGGTACATCAACGCGGTAAAGTTGAACTAGATGAAAAAACAATGTACGACGTGATTGAAAGAGCGAGAGAAGCGGTAGAAAATGGAGAGACTGTTGATATCGCATACCTTCAAACACTCGCAGATAATACAGAAGATTTAGTTGCGACAAAGGGACGTGCAGCTTACTTCAAAGAAGAGTCTAGAGGTCACACAGATCCAGGTGCACAAAGTAGTGTTTATATCTTAAACGCATTGATAGGAGATGAGTAAATCAATGACAGCGATTATTGTAGTCAGTCATAGTGAAGAAATCGCAAACGGCATCAAAAAACTTATTAGCCAAATGGCTGAAGGCGTGCAAGTGATTCCAGTCGGCGGCAGTGACGGTACTATTGGAACATCCTTTGAACCTATCCAACAAGCAATTGAAGGTTTAAAAGACGATGCGATTTGTTTCTATGATTTAGGTTCAGCAGAAATGAACTTAGATATGGCTATTGAAATGTACGATGGACAATATAGAGTAGAGAAAGTAGAAGCACCTATTGTAGAAGGCAGCTTTCTAGCAAGTGTCAACATCTCTACTGGTATGAGTTATGAACAAGTTGTAGAATCAGTTGAAAGTGAATATAGATAAAAATAACGGCGCATTTGTGTAAGCAAGTGCGTCGTTATTTTATTTAGTATAGAGCAGAAATGCGTTAAATGATATAATTTTATAAAGGAATTGTGCGAAGTAGAAAAGCATCAAAATATAGATGCTTTATTTTTAAATACTACATCAATAGAAAATACGAAAGAGTGAAGACTATGAAAAGAGTGATTACATACGGTACATATGATTTACTGCATTACGGCCATATTGAATTGTTGAGAAGAGCAAGAGAAATGGGAGATTATTTAATAGTTGCCCTTTCAACTGACGAGTTTAATAAATTAAAAAATAAGAAGTCTTATTATAATTATGAACAAAGAAAGATGATGCTGGAGTCAATTCGTTATGTTGATCTAGTAATTCCCGAAAGTAATTGGGATCAAAAAACGAAAGATGTTGACCGTTATGAAGTAGATACTTTTATTATGGGGCATGATTGGGAAGGTGAATTTGATTTTCTCAAGGACAAATGTGAAGTGATTTACCTAAAACGTACGGAAGGCATATCTACTACTCAGATAAAAAAAGAGTTATACGGAAAAGATGCGAAGTAAAAAAGAAAAACACCAGAATTAACTAAAATTTTTATTACAGGCAACAGGAGTGTTCAAATTGAAAAATTTAAAGCAATTAGCAAGAAATCAATTTAAAAGAAAATATAAATTTCTAAGTGATCCGATTAAATCTAAATTTAGAAGTCGCGGTGTGAATATAGCTACGAAATATGCATGGTTTTATAAACATTTAAAGGTAAATAATACATCCATTTTATATGAATCTCGAGATGGTCAAAGCATGACTGATAGTCCTTATGCAGTTTTTGAATATCTATTCACTTCGGCATCACATAAGAATTTCACACATATTTGGGTGGCAGATTCTAAAGAAAAAATTCGAGAATTTAAGAAAAAATATATTAATAAAAAACAGGTTCGTTTTGTAGTGAAAGGTTCTGAACAATATTTAAAAGCTTTAGCAGAATCAAAATATTTAATCAATAACTCTACATTTCCGAATTATTTTTCAAAAAAACCTGATCAAGTGTATGTAAATACATGGCATGGCACACCTATAAAAGCTATGGGGTTAGACATGGAAGATAACTTATTAGCATCACAAAATGTTATTAAAAACTTTTTGAGTTCAGATATATTAGTGAGCCCTAATGCTTATACAACAGAAATTTTTCAAAGAGCATATAAACTAAAAGGGTTATATGAAGGTGAAATTGCTGAAATAGGTTACCCTAGAATCGATTTGACCATTCATGCTAATAAGGATGAAATTTTGAAAGAATTAAAACGTACAGGTTTAAAAATAAATAATAACAAACTTTTGGTTTTTGCCCCAACATGGAGAGGAGAAGATAATAAAAATCCAGAGGATAGTTTAGATGATTTATATAAAATTATAGAACAATTAAACAATAACACTGACTATGCTACGCTTATCAAAGTACATCCCTTTGTTTATAAAAAGGCCGAAAATATGCATATGCTACGTAAATACCTAATTCCTGATACTTTTGACACAAATAAACTATTGGGAGTTACTGATTTATTGATAACAGATTATTCTAGTATCTTTTTTGATTATCTCATAACAGGAAATCCGATTATTTTCTATACCCCTGACTTTGATTCATATAAAAATAGTAGAGGCTTATATATTGATACAAAGTTACTACCCGGACCTACACTTTTCAATGTAGATCAGTTGATTGAAGCAGTACAAAACAGTCAAAAACTTATGAGACAGTATAAAGAAAATTATAAACACTTTCAATCTTTGTATGTATGCAATGATGATGGTAATGTAACACAAAAATTAGTACAAAGAATGTTTAATCACAACAATTTTAAAAGCAAACACAAGAAGACAAAAATACTAATGTATCCTGGCGGGATGATTAATAATGGGATAACATCTTCTGCAATTAACTTATTGGATAATATTGATTATGACCAATATGATGTAACAATTTTTTTGGGTTATACTCGTAATCTAGAAGTTTTAAATAATATTAAAACGGTGAACCCTAATGTCAGAATCATGTTTAGATATGGACCTTTATTAGCAACAACTATTGAGAAATATCAAGATACCTTTATAAAAAATAGGGGTATACAATCCAAAATTGAAAAAGAACTTTATCCAACTGAACTTTATGAAAGAGAGTTTAGAAAGATATTTGGTATTTCTGAATTTGATGTTGTTATTGATTTCAGTGGATATTCAATGTTTTGGTCTAAGATTTTATTGGGAACAAATTCTAAAAAGAAACTGATATATCTGCATAGTGATATGGCTAGTGACATGAATAGAACGATAAATGGAGTAAAGCCACATCATCAAAATCTCAAAGGTGTTATGAGCATGTATGATAGATATGACTATTTGGTAAGCGTATCTAACGAGACAGAGAAGGTAAACAAAAGCAAAATAAGTAATGCAAATACAATTGAAAAATTTACATCAGCTATGAATACTATTAATATTGATAAAATAAATGAATTTTCAAAAGACGATTCTGAAGTATTTATTCGTCATGAAGAAACTGTTTTAGCATATGTTGAAAATAATATGATTAAAAACGTTCCTTTTAATCAGAATGATTTTAAAGTGATGGCAATGGGAAGACTCTCACCAGAAAAAGGTTTTGATATATTAATAAAATCTTTTAAAACGATAGTCGAATTGAATGTACATGCTAAACTTTATATTTTAGGTGAAGGCCCAATAAGATATTCTTTGGAAAATTTAATTCATCAATTAAACCTTCAAAACAATGTGTTTTTAATCGGCCAAAAAAGAAATCCATTTAGTATCATGAAACAATGTAATTTATTTGCATTAACCTCGCATTATGAAGGCCAATCTATGGTGTTGCTAGAAGCTTTAACACTTGGGATGAACGTTATAGCATCCAATATTCCAGCTAATCGATATGTTTTGCAAGAAGGTAAATACGGTATGCTAACAGAAAACACTCCAGAACAAGTTGCTGCTAGTATTGTAAGATTTATGGATAATAAAATTCCGGAATTCGAAAAGTTTGATAGTGAAGCTTATAATAAAATAGCAATCAGTCAGTTTTATAAATTGATTAAATAAAACTATTTTGAAAAGGCACTAGATTTGTACATTATCTACAAATTTTAGTGCCTTGTTTTTATCATGTTAAATGTAAAATTCCCTTACAAGTGTTATACTTTTGTAAAGATTCATTAAACTCTATTAAATATATTAAGTTTATACTAATGAGTAAATGTATTTATGAACGTATTTTCGGAATAAATGCATGATTGTTTGCAAAATACATAGTAGAGTATGTGTTTCATCATAAATAAAGAAAAACGAATGAAAGAGTGGACAGTATGAAGAGAGTAATTACTTATGGAACTTATGATTTATTACATTATGGACATATTGAATTATTAAGACGTGCAAGAGAAATGGGAGATTATCTTATTGTGGCATTGTCTAGTGATGAGTTTAATAAAATTAAGAATAAAAAATCTTACTATAGCTATGAACAAAGAAAGATGATGTTAGAATCAATTCGTTATGTAGATTTAGTAATCCCTGAAAATGATTGGGGCCAAAAACAAAAAGACGTTGATCGATATGAAGTAGATACATTCGTGATGGGGCACGATTGGGAAGGTGAATTTGATTTCTTGAAAGAACAGTGTGAAGTCATTTATTTAAAACGTACGGAAGGTATTTCTACGACACAAATCAAGAAAGAGTTATACGGTAAAGAATAAAGCTTTTGTTTTAATGTTGATAAAAAAGATAAATAGGAGTGTCTACATTGAATAAAGTAAGCGGATTTATACTGAATCAAGCGAAAAGAAAATATAAGTTTATTGAGCAACCTGTCAAATCGAAGTTTAAGAGCAAGTATGTCTTAAAAACAACTAAATATGCGAACTTTTATAAAAAGAACAAAGTTAACGATAGACAAATAGTTTATCAAGCACGAGATGGTAAGAGTATGACAGACAGCCCTTATGCAGTTTTTAAATATCTATTAAGAGATAAGAAATATAAAAAATTAGAACATATCTGGGTTGTAGATTCTGAGAAAAAACGTAAAGCATATACTAAACAATATAAATCATTTAAAAATGTGCGATTCATTGTAAAAGAAAGTGACGATTATTTAAGTGTACTTACAACTGCTAAGTATATTATCAATAACTCAACTTTCCCCGCTTATTTTACAAAGAAACCAGAACAAGTGTATGTAAATACTTGGCATGGTACACCTATTAAAGCTATGGGCCTAGATGTAGAAGATAACTTAGTCGGCTCTCAAAATATCATTAAAAACTTTTTAAGTGCAGATATATTAGTCAGTCCGAACCCTCATACAACAGAAGTGTTCAAAAGAGCGTTTAGTTTAGAGGGTATTTATAATGGTGATTTAGCTGAAATAGGTTATCCAAGAATTGATTTAACATTGAATAGTGATAAAAAAGATGTACGTAAACATTTAAAACAAAATGGTCTTAAATTAAAGAAACGTAAAACACTTTTATTTGCGCCAACATGGCGTGGGACTGATGTTAATGACCCCGAAGATAGTGTGGCTGACATTCATGAAATGGTCTTAGAACTTGAAAAGAAAACAGACTATCAGGTTATTGTTAAAGTACATCCTTTTGTTTATAAAACAGCATTAAATTATAAAGAACTAAAGCCATATCTTGTTCCTGATTCATTTGATACGAATGAATTGTTAGCAGCTGTAGATTTGTTAGTAACGGATTACTCTAGTATTTTCTTTGATTATCTTGTAACAGATCAACCTATTGTTTTTTATGCGCCTGATTATGAGGATTACAATAGTGACCGCGGACTTTATATTAATACAGATCTACTTCCTGGACCGTCGGTCTATGACATAGATGAGCTTGTATCAGCTGTTAATGAAGCGGAAACAAACCAAGATGTATATCAAACTAAATATGAGCGTTTTAAAGATTTATATGTTCCTTATGAAGATGGACATGGAACTGAACGTCTTGTTAACAAAATGTTCCAACCGGTTGTTAGTAATCAAGAAAACACTAAGAAGAAAATATTGATGTATCCAGGCGGAATGAAAAATAATGGTATTACTACATCAGCAATTAATTTATTAGAAAATATTGATTACGATAAATATGATGTAACGATTTTCTTGGGAGATACAAAGAATCGTGAAATCTTAGATAATTTGAAAGAAGTTAATAAAAATGTACGTATTATCTTAAGAAAAGGACCTTTATTAGGTACTACTTTAGAGAAATACAGAGATATCTTTGTTAAAAATAGAGGTGTTAAATCTGTATTGGAAGAATCAGTTTATCCAACAGAAGTATTTGAACGCGAATTTAGAAAGATTTTCGGAATTTCAAAATTTGACGTTGTAGTAGACTTCAGTGGTTATTCTATGTTCTGGTCAAAAATTCTATTAGGAACAGAATCTAAACGTAAACTAATGTACCTTCATAGTGACATTAAGAGTGATATGAATCGTAACGTAAATGGTATACGTCCGCATTACCAAAACTTAAAAGGTGTCATCAGTTTATATAATCGTTTTGACTATTTAGTCAGCGTTTCAGAAGAAACATGTAGAATAAATAAAGAAAACTTAGCAACGTCTAAAACAAAAGATAAATTTACATCAGCTATGAATACAATTAATTTAACACGTATTAATAAATTAAAAGACGAAGATACAGATTTCTTTATGCATCGCGGACAAAAAGTATTAGCATACTTAAATAATGGAGAAATCGTGAGTGTTCCGTTTAATGATCAAGATTTCAAAGTTATGGCGATGGGTAGGCTTTCTCCAGAAAAAGGCTTTGATATTTTAATTGAAGGCTTCAAAGATGCAGTTAAAGAAAATCCAACTGCGAAATTGTACATTTTAGGTGAGGGGCCGTTACGCTCTAACTTAGAACAATTGATTCGCAAACTGCAATTAGAGGACAATGTTTTCTTGGTGGGTCAAAAACGAAATCCATTTAACATTATGAAGCAATGTGATGTCTTTGCGTTAACTTCTCATTATGAAGGGCAGTCTATGGTGTTGCTTGAAGCGTTAACAGTTGGTGTTAATGTACTTGCCTCAAACATCCCGGCTAACAGATATGTTTTACGTTATGGTGACTTCGGAATTCTTACAGAAAATGAACCAGAAAAAGTCGGTGAAAACATTAAGAGTTTCATGAATGGTCAGATTCCTGTCTTTGAAACATTTAAAGGACAAAACCATAATGAAACTGCACTAAATGAGTTTTATTCATTATTAGATTAATAAAACGGTTAAAGATAGGCTTGCGCGCCATGCGTAAGTCTATTTATTTTTGAAAATAACTTTCGATAGAAATAAATAGTGTTCTTAACTCTATTGCGTAAATGATGTAAGTTACATATAATTAATGATGATGAACGTATTTGTGAAAACATATCTCTTTTAAATATCGCTTGCTGATATTTAAAAGAATTTTTTATGTATTCATTGAAAGCGTTATAATACTAGGGATAAATATTAAGGGAGTACGCAAAATGAAAAAGAAAGTAGAGCTGACATATGCGCGTGCTATTTTTTGTGTCATTATCGTTGTTGTTCATGCAATGACAGGTTTTGTGAATGATCCGCATATCACAGAGTTCCAAAAACGAAGCGCAAGTTACATTCAAGTCTTATTATTTAGTGCGACACCGTGCTTTATTATGTTATCTGAAATGTTGTTAGGTATGAGGTATTCTAAACATATACCTAATAACTTTTTAACTAAACGCGTGAAGTTTATTTTAATACCATACATTTGCTTTGCATTATTTGTGATTGTCGAGATATATTTTGATCCAAGTAAAAATTTCTCAATGAGTCACTTATTGATTAATATTTTGTTAGAAGGTAAATTCTTTGGATGGTTTGTACTGGTTATTTTCCAATTCTTTGTATTACATATGTTGTTTTATAAAGTGCTAGATCGCATGAAACCACTTATACCTATCGTTGTGTCATTAGTTATTAGTTTTGGACATGCTTTTTTAATGTACTATAGTACAACTTATTTAGAGTTTTGGAATACGTATTATCCATTATTTAACCGTACAATTATTTTAAATTGGTTGTTTTACTTTGTTATCGGTTTCTATATTGGTAAGAACTTTGATGCAGTGATGCAGTATGTGCAACAAAAAGTACTATATGTACTTGGGGCACTTTTACTAAGTGGACTAGTTATAGCATTCGATTTCTTTGTGTTGAACGTTACATGGAGAGAATCAAATCGTTTTGACCTATTCATCTTCACAGCAGCATTCTTTGTTTTAGCTATTTATGTCGCAAAACAATTAAGTCGATACCACTTAACAGCTTTATATATGATTAGTGAAATCTCGTTCTTTATCTATTTATCACATCAAATTATTATCCAACATATTTCTAGAGGACTAGCTTCATTTGTGAAGTATCCTTTCGCATTCTTTACATTAACTACTATATTCACACTAGGTTTTTGTGTAGGCTTAGCTATCATACTATCTTTCTTCCCATACGTAAGAATAGTCGTTGGCAGAAACACACTTTATCCGATGGTGTTGAACAATTATAGTATTAAACCAGAAGAACCTAAGTCTGTTGTGGAAACTAAATAATATCATTTTAAGCATTTGCACTAAGTTGCAAATGCTTTTTTTGAGAAATAAAAGTAAAAAAATGATTTAAAAGAGGGAGAAGCAGGTAATAGAAATAAGTATGATTGGTTGGGGTTATTCAGATATTTTAAGTTTGGTTTAACTACCTCAAATAAATAACAGTTTTCTTTAATACATTCAAAACACCTTTTCAAAGTTTGTTCATAAATTGTGTATATATTAAAAGAAAATGTTATTGCCCATTATGCGAGCGTGCGTTAAACTGTAACAGGAAGCTATGATTAACATTATCAAAAGGGATAAAAGTAACAGAGACAAATAAAAAGTTATTTTTTTCAGTATGTAAGCGCATTCAATAAGGAAGGGTTAAAGAAGCGGCTGAACAGTACGACACATACAAAGATTTTTAAAATCCATGTATGTGTTGTGCGGTATGGTCTTTTATTTTTGTAATAATATTGAATGATACTGTTTTAATAATGTATAGCGTCTCTCTACTTGCTTATCACGTATGAGTAAATGGAGGATAGATAGAAATGAGTAATCAAAATGAGCTTAAACGTAATTTAGGTTTCTTCTCAGCCATTTCCATAGTTATGGGAACGGTAATCGGCGCTGGCGTATTCTTTAAAGTTTCCAGTGTCGCAGAAGTAACGGGCTCTACAAGTATGGCAATGTTGGTATGGCTGTTAGGTGGTTTAGTAACAATCTGTGCAGGGTTGACTGCAGCCGAACTTGCCGCCGCAATTCCAGAGACAGGCGGACTTGTTAAATATATTGAATATACTTACGGTAACTTCTGGGGTTACTTATCAGGATGGGCGCAAGCATTTATTTATTTCCCAGCAAACGTTGCTGCTTTAGCAATTGTCTTTGCGACGCAATTTACTAACTTATTCCATATTAAAGCACATTGGATTTTGTTGATTGCATTAATAACTGCGCTAACTGTATACTTTATCAACTGCTTAGGATCTAAAGCAGGAGGTATGCTTCAGTCTATTACATTAGTAATTAAACTGATTCCAATTATCTTAATTGTAGCCGTCGGCTTCTTTGCACCTAGTAATGTAGAATTCTCACTATTCCCAATTCAATCAGGTGAGCAGCAAGGCTTCTTTACAGCCTTAGGTGCAGGTTTACTTGCGACTATGTTCGCTTATGATGGTTGGATGCACGTTGGTACAATTGCTGGTGAGTTGAAGAATCCAAAACGTGACTTACCAGGTGCAATCACTATCGGTTTAGGTGCTGTAATGGTTGTTTATCTTTTAATCAACGCAGTATTCTTAATGACATTACCAATTTCAGAAATCAGCGGTAACTTGAACGCAGCAAGTGAAGCTTCTGTTAAAATCTTCGGTAATGGCGGAGGTAAAATTGTCACAATTGGTATCATGGTATCTGTATATGGTGCTTTAAATGGTTATATGATGACAGGTATGCGTGTACCATATGCGATGGCTGAACGTGGCGGTTTACCATTCAAGAACTTCTTCTTGAAATTGACACCAGGACAAGCACCATGGGCAAGTGGTTTAGTTCAAATCGTTATTGCTTTCGTTATGATGTCTTTAGGTGCATTCGATACAATTACAAATATGTTGATCTTTGTTATCTGGACATTCTACACAATGGCTTTCGTAGCAGTAATGATTCTTAGACGTAGAGAACCAGAAATGGAACGTCCTTATAAAGTACCGCTTTATCCAATCGTACCATTAATTGCGATTGTGTCAGGTGTGTTCGTATTAATTAATACATTGTTCACTCAAACATTACTCGCATCAATTGGTATTGTCATTACTTTATTAGGTATTCCAATCTATTATTATACAAAGAGAAAAGAAGCTAAATAATCTCAATCATTACGATTAGCCGGCAAAATTGCCGGCTAATTTTTCAATATAAGTTATCTCAATATTCAAAAATAACAGAATTAAGCGTTATAATATAAACAGATACAACTTTAGATACGGTAATAACTTACCGCAATACAAACATAAGGAGTACGATGAATATGAAAATTGCAGTTGCTGGTGCCGGCGCTATGGGCGGCCGTGTAGGCACACAAATTCAAAAAGCAGGTTACGACGTTACATTTATTGATAGTTGGTTACCTCACGTTGAGGCTGTACAAAAACATGGTTTTGAAATTCAAACAGAAACTGAGACTTATCAAGTAGATGCGACAATGATTACACCTGAAGAAGTGAATGATCAATATGATTTAGTCATCATTCTTACAAAAGCAATGCAATCTGTAGAAATGTTGCAAAAGCTGAAAGATAAAGGGGCTATTACTAAAGACACAGCAGTATTGACAATGATGAACGGTTTGGGTCATGACGAACGTTTTAAACAAGTCGTACCTGAGGAACAAATATATCTTGCTGTTACAATGTGGACAGCTGGTTTAAGAGGACCGGGTAAACTATTACTTGAAGGTGTAGGTACTGTAGACTTCCAACGTGTTGATGGTAAAGAAAGTGAAAGAACAAGAGAAATTAATCAAGTCTTTGAAGACGCAGGTTTAAATCCAACAATCAGTAATCAAATTATGCAAACAGTTTGGTTAAAAGCAGCACTTAATAGTGTAGTTAATCCACTTTGTACAATTTTAGATAAACGTATCGTTGATTTTGCAGCATACGAAAATTCACGCGAAATGATTACACCAATCATACGTGAAATCGTAGAAGTAGCAGCTGCTAAAGGCGTTGAAGTAGATTTTGACACAATCGTGCATAAAATCGAAGGATCTTATCCTGTTGAAACACAAGGTTTACATCATCCTTCAATGCACCAAGACTTATATAGTGGTCGTTTAACAGAAGTTGATTACCTAAACGGTCAAGTTGAAGAATATGGTCAAGAATTTGGTATTCCAACACCAAACAATACAATGTTGAAACATTTAGTACACCAATTAGAAATGACACATGTAAAAGCATAATTAAGATCTTTAAAAGCTCTGCATGATGCAGGGCTTTTTTTCATTTGAATGGATTCATAAGCACATTGTATGACTAACTTATTTAATTATGTGATAATTAATATACAACTGAAAACGCTTCACAATAGGTTTTAACAAGGTTTCCAAGCTTTTCATAAACCTTGAGCAATAAATAAATTAGCTTTAAAGGAGGCTTTTAATCATGAGTGTAAATGTAAGAGACTATATCCAAGACAGTTATGATTTATTTATTAATGGTGAGTTTGTACCGAGCGAATCAGGAGAAACAATTGACGTTTCAAACCCAGCAACAGGTGAGGTTATCACTAAAGTAGCTAAAGCAAGCGAAAAAGATGTTGATAAAGCTGTTCAAGCAGCACAAGCAGCATTCGACAGCTGGAGTAAAACACCTAAAGCAGAGCGCGTGAAATTATTACGCGAAATTGGTGACAAATTATTAGAACAAAAAGATCGTTTCGCAGTTATCGAAACATTAAATAATGGTAAACCGATTCGTGAAACATCCACAATCGATATTCCATTATCAGCACGTCATTATGAATACTTCGCAAGTGTAATTGACACAGATGAAGGTACAGTTAATGACATGAGTGAAGATGTTATGAGTATTGTACGTCATGAACCAATTGGTGTTGTAGGTGCCGTAGTAGCATGGAACTTCCCAATGTTATTATCAGCTTGGAAATTAGCACCAGCACTTGCGGCTGGTAACACAGTAGTCATCCAACCATCATCATCTACACCAGTCAGCTTAATTGAATTAGCTAAAATCTTCCAAGAAGTATTACCTAATGGTGTAGTAAACATCTTAACAGGTAAAGGTTCTGAATCAGGTAATGCAATCTTCAATCACGAAGGTGTAGATAAATTATCATTCACTGGTTCAACAGAAGTAGGTTATCAAGTTGCTGATGCTGCAGCGAAACGCTTAGTTCCTGCAACACTAGAACTTGGGGGTAAATCAGCTAACATCATCTTAGATGATGCAAACTTAGATGTTGCGGTAGAAGGTATTCAACTTGGTATCTTATTCAACCAAGGTGAAGTCTGCAGTGCTGGTTCACGCTTGCTTGTACAAGAAGATATCTATGATAAATTAATGGATCGCTTAAAAGATGCATTCAGCCGTATTAAAGTAGGTGACCCTCTAGATGAAAATATTCAAATGGGTTCACAAACAGGTGAAGCACAATTAGAAAAAATCCAAAATTATGTAGATTATGCTAAAGAATCAGGTGCAGAAATCTTAGTTGGCGGTAACCGCTTAACAGATGGAGAATTATCTAAAGGTTATTTCTTCGAACCAACAATCATTGCAGTAGAAAATAATAAAAACAAACTTGCACAAGAAGAAATCTTTGGTCCTGTCTTAACAGTTATTAAAGTTAAAGATGAAGACGAAGCAATTCAAATCGCAAATGATTCTGAATATGGTTTAGCAGGTGGCGTTTTCTCTGAAAACATCAACCGTGCATTGAAAGTTGCACGTGAAGTTAGAACAGGCCGTATCTGGGTTAACACTTATAACCAAGTACCAGAAGGCGCTCCATTTGGCGGCTACAAAAAATCTGGTATTGGCCGTGAAACTTACAAAGCAGCTATCCAAAACTATCAACAAGTTAAAAACATCTATATTGATACAAGCAACCAAACTAAAGGACTATACTAAGTTTCATTTGGTCCAAAAAATGTATTAATTTGAATTTAACCACCAACCATCTTATTTATTGAAGATGGTTGGTGCTTTTTATTTTGTTAGAAGGATAGAGTCCTCATATACTTTGAAGTCATTGTATAACCTTCATTAAGAATATATAGATTTTGTAAAGATGCTAGGTTTTATTAGAAAAAGTCAAAGTCATCTATTATAATGTGAAACAAATTCTAAGTAGTATATTAAAAACATACTGTTTCTAAATTTAAAATACAAATTTGGGTATATAGATAAATAACCCTTAATATAAATAGAAGAAGTGGAAACATTTTACAATAGAACGGAGAAATAGAATGGTTAAAGTAAGAATGTTAATCCCATGCTTTAATGAAGAAGATGTTATCAACTACACATACAAAGAACTAAAGAAAGTTCTAGAAGAAGATTCGAAAAAACAAAACTATGAATTTGATTTGCTTTTTATTGACGACGGGAGTAAGGACAGCACAATTGAAAAGGTTAAAGATTACAGCCAATATGACTCACACGTAAAATACATTGAATTCAGTAGAAACTTTGGTAAAGAAGCTGCAATGTATGCTGGACTGGATCAAAGTAGAGATGTAGATGCAGTGATTATTTTAGATGGTGATCTACAACATCCACCTGAATTAATTCCACAAATGATTGAGAAGTATTTAGAAAATGGTACAGACCAAGTTATTGCTAAACGTAATCGTGAAGGTGAAAAAGCTACACGTAAATTTATGACGCATTGTTATTATAAGTTGGTCAATCGCTTCGTCGATGTACCAATTGAAGATGGTGTAGGTGATTTCCGTTTATTAAGTCAACGTGTCGTACGTACACTTGCTAATTTAGGAGAGACACAAAGATTCTCTAAAGGATTATTTTCTTGGGTAGGTTATAAGACAGAAACGATTGAATACGAAAACCAAGAACGCATAGCTGGAGACTCTAAGTGGTCATTCTTTAAATTATTAGATTACGGTGTAGACGGTGTTATTTCGTTTAACAACAAGCCGTTACGTACAATTATGTACTTTGGTATGGGAATCTTTGGTATTAGTTTATTATACTTGTTAATCAATTTCTTAATGATTATCTTTAACGGTATTGATGCACCAGGTTATTTCACTACAATTTTTGCGATTTTATTCTTAGGTAGTATTCAGTTGATTTCATTAGGAGTTATTGGTGAATATATTGGACGTATTTATTATGAAGTGAAGAATCGTCCGAAATACCTTCAACAAGATTCAAATTTAAAAGAACAGTCAGCAGAAAAGAAGAAAACAGAGGAATTCGAATCAACATCTGATCAACGAGAGAAATATCCTAATATAGAACCCTTGCATCATGCGATGCCAAAACCTCAAGAACCTGTATCATACAAAACAAATTTACAAGAAAGAGAAGAAAGTGAATTAAAAGAAAAAGAAAAACAGGCACAACGTATCAAACAAATGAATGTATAAAATAAAGCGGCGCGTTTAAGAAAGCAAAATCTTTCGTTAAACGTGCCACTTTTATAATATTAGTCAGTTTCATCATGTGCTTTATCAGATTTGAAACCTTGAAGTACGATGAAGAATTCACCGACTACAATAAAAATAACTGTATGAGCTAATAAGATAATACCTTGCAAGTTATACCCGATAATTATAATGAAGAATAAAACAGGAATGATAAACTTAGCTTTGCCACTTGCTTTTGACGCAATTACTTTTTGAAGAAGAATCGCAATAATCAGTGTAACAAGCGGTACAATCCAATGCATTAAAAATGGAGACATGTTTTATGACACCTCTTTCTTTTTGTCTGCTTCAGAATGTTTCTGTTTATTTTCCTCATGCCGTTTAAGTTGTTGTTCAAGGCCAAAGAGTTGAACTGCGCCTAATATAAAGAAAATAATAAAAGTTGGTAAGTTAATGATATGTGTTAAGAACAACACCAACAAAATGACTGAATATACAAGCGGTACTACAAACTTATATTTCTTATTGGTATGACGCAGTATGTAGTGCTGCGTAAATAGTGCGGCAACATAAAGAATGACGATACTGATAGTACTTAGAAAAGTAGCCAACGTTGCACCTTCTTTATAATATATTATTGATTATGGTTATAGTTTATCATATTAGTTGAGCTTGTTAAGACAATAAAAAACATACCTAAAATCAATTAGGTATGTGTGTAAGTCAGTCTTTGAAACCTTTAAAGTTTTTGACAGTACCGTGTGTGTATCTATAAACGTGAAACGCAGTCACAAGTACATATAGAATGTAGACTGGAACGACGATATAGTTTGCGATGAATAAACCTGTCATCACGAGTACAGAAATTACAGGCACGATTAAATTCCAGTCGCTTTTAATACGTTTCATTAAAGAACCTTGAATTAAAATAACCGTCACGAAGAAAATTAATGATAATACCCACATTAAAACTGGAGACATATTAGACGAACCTCCTCACTTATCTATGTTTTTGAGCTTACTTTCATTCTAAAGGCAGTTGGTATGTTAAGCAAATACATGAGAAGCGGGACAGTGCCGTTTTGACACTGCCCCGCACTCTACATGATTATTAATTTAATGAGTTGTTAGAATAATTGATTGTCTTTAGGGAAGACATCATCGCCTAATGCACGTTGTGCCAAGACGTTTAGATAGTTCCATGGACGATCAAAGTTAGGTTGGAAGAAGAAGTCAACTAATGCTAAATCTTCCAATTTCCAACCCGCATTGATTGCGACTGAAATTGTATTGATAGATTCTACTAAGTCTTCTTTACTCATAATTTGACCACCTAAGATACGGTGAGAATCTTCATCATAGATAATTTTCAGATGCACAGTTGTATCATCTTGTCTGAATTTAGGACGTACAGGTACTTCGATATACGTTGCACCTAAATTACCGTCATAATTATCTTTTTCTGATTCGTGTACACCTGTTTGACCAAATTTATAATCGAATAATGATAAGCCAGATGTACCAGAAACTCTAGGCATTTTCATATCATGGCCAGCCATGTTGCGTGCTGCGACATAACCTTGACGACGAGAGTTTGTCGCAAGGGCAATATAGCGTTCTTCTTCAATAGGTGCATAAGGAATCATTGTTGCGTCACCACTTGCGTAGACATCTTTTTCAGATGTTTCAAGGTGGTCGTTAATTTCAATAATACCTTTAGTACCTAATTTCACTTTACCATCTAACCATTCTGTCGCAGGTTTAACACCTACGGTAAAGATAACTGTATCGGCTTCAAATTCTCCGTTGTCTGTCACAACGCCAGTTACGTTATTGTTATCATCTGCTTTTAATGCTTTCACATTTTCGTTACCTCTGAATTTTAAACCGTGTTCTTTCGCATTCTCTTCGAGAATATCAGTAAATTCTTTGTCTAGGTACGTCTTAATTAAACGATCTCCGTCATCCATCACTGTTGTATCAATACCAGCTTTAACGAAAGCTTCTGCAGCTTCAATACCGATATAACCGCCGCCGACAACGATTGCTTTTTTCGCAGATTTCATACGTTCTTTGATTTTGCCTGCCCAGTCAGCACCACGCATGAATAACACATTATTATAGTCATTGATGCCATCAATTGGCGGTGCGTTTGGTACGCCGCCTGGACTTAAGAATAATTTATCATAATCAACTTTAGATTCATTATTGTCTTTATCTTGAACTGTTACAGTTTTATTTTCAGTATCTAAGTCAGTTACTGTAGTATTCACATGAACTTTAATACCACGATTTTCTAGTGATTCCACGCTTGCATAGTGTAGTGAATCTAAGCTAGGCGCAACATCTTCTAGATAACTTTGAATACCGCAGGATAAGAATGAAGGTTTATCTGCACTTTCAAACACTTCAATTTCTGCTTCTGGATCTGAAATTAATAGCGTTTCGATTGCCGCATAACCTGCGTGAGAAGTTCCGACAATTACATATTTCATAAAGAAATAGCCTCCTCTAATATAAGTTGTATTTATATATAAATAGTCTCATTATCATATTTACCCATAAGGTTAATTGCTAGACTTACATATCAGGCTATTGTTCAAAGTTGATAAAATTGTCATATTTAAAATGTGTGATTAAGATGTTTTAAAAAGGTGATACGTTGTTCATAGACCAGAATGGCTTATAATGAAAGTAATATGAATATGCAATGCAGAGATAGGAAATGGGGGAGAAGTTATGCAAGCTGTCGCACAGTTAACACATGCATCTAAAGCGTTTAATAAGCAAACGGTGCTGGAAGATATTTCGTTGACGCTTCAACAAGGTCAAATTATGGGATTAATCGGACCGAGTGGTTCAGGCAAAACAACAGCTATTAAATGTTGGCTAGGTATGGAACAGTTAGATGGAGGAGAAGCTTCTATTTATAATCATTCAATGCCAAATCGTAAAGTATTGAGCCATGTCGGTTATATGGGACAAACACTCGCTTTGTATGAGAATTTAAGTGCGAAAGAGAACTTAGTATTCTTTGGAAATTTAAAAGGATTATCCGGCAAGCAATTAAACGAGGATATTAAACGCTATATGAAACTGGTCGATTTAGAAGATAAACAATCGCAAATTGTACATACATTTTCAGGCGGTATGAAACGGCGTTTATCCCTAGCAATTACTTTATTAGGGAGACCAGACCTGCTTATTTTAGATGAACCGACTGTGGGTATTGATCCGAGTCTACGTCAAAAAATCTGGCATGAACTGCGTCAACTAGCTGAACAAGGCCAAACCATTTTGATGACAACACATGTCATGGATGAAGCAGAACGTTGTGATCAAGTTGGCTTATTAGTAGACGGTCATATCTTTGCGTTAGGCTCACCAAATGAATTAAAACAACAGTTTAATGCTTCAAGTATTGAAGAGGTATTCTTAAAAGCAGAGGAGGCGAAGGATCATGAGGTTTAAAGCAGTCTTAAAACGTGTCATGATTGATCTAGTTCGTGATAAACGTACGCTCGCTTTAATGTTTATCGTCCCTTTAATCATTTTGACAATTATGTTCTTCTTGTTTAATAGCGATAATGAAGAACACTTAAATATCGGCTTCTCTGAAGATGTCCCTAAATCTTTTGTTAAAGCACTGCCAAAAGATAAAGTGCAGACAGAAACTTATTCTAATTCTGAATCTGTCAAAACCTTAATCGAACAGCATGATTTAGATGCTTATGTTCAAAAAGATGATAAACAATTAGTGGTCACTTATACGAATGAGAATCCAAGTAAAACGACAGCAGTAAAACAAATGCTAGCTGGTACCCTTCAAAAAGATAAAATGCAAGCACTTGCGGGTGAAATGAAAACTATCAAAATAAAACTGGCTGAGATGCCTCAAGCAAGTAAAGCAGCTATGAAATCAAATCAAACATCAGAATTAACCTCACTTGATGCGCATTATTTATATGGAGATGCTAACAGCAGTTATTTTGATAAAATGTTTCCGATTTTAATGGGCTTCTTTGTCTTTTTATTTGTATTCTTAATTTCAGGTATTGCGTTACTAAGAGAAAGAACGACAGGTACTTTAGAACGTATACTTGCGACTTCAATCAAGCGTAGTGAAATTGTGTTCGGTTACCTAGTTGGATACGGTATCTTTGCGGTGATACAAACGTTGATTATTGTACTGTTTTCAATTTACTTATTGAAAGTTGATGTCGCAGGCAATATCTTGTGGGTACTATTAATCAATATACTGATTGCCTTTGCGGCACTTACTATGGGATTATTCGTTTCCACGTTTGCGAATTCAGAGTTTCAAATGCTGCAGTTTATTCCGATTGTAGTCGTACCGCAAGTATTATTCTCTGGTATTATTCCGTTGGATAATGTGAATCGCTTTATCGCAAGTATCGGTTATTTGTTCCCATTACGGTATGCAGGGGATGCGTTGACTAAAGTTATGATTAAAGCACAAAGTATTAATACATTCTGGTTTGATATCGGTATTTTAGTCCTCTTTATTGTAATATTTACAATACTGAATATTGTTGGTTTAAAACGTTATAGAAAAGTGTGAGTGATTCATACATTGAGATCTGTTCAAAAAGGACAGGTCTCTTTTTTAGTTTTTGTCTACTTATTTCAATATTCATAAACATGATGCTATTTACTGCGCTCGAAAATACATGAACCACCAAACACTACTAATATTTAGTAAATCACTTGTTAAAGTGTAAGAATAAACCTTAAACGTTTAAGATATTTATTGACAACGCTTTCATTGTGGATTACGATTTATGATAACGGTTACACAGTTGTATATACAACTGTTACATAAATAGAGAAAGTGAATGAATATTAGGAGAAGGTGGAAACTGTGGAAAGGATTAAGGAACAGATTGAAGCTGGAGATATCAGTGTAGGTATAGAACTTGGGTCTACACGAATCAAAACAGTCGCGGTTAATGCACAATGTGAAACAATCGCAACAGGGTCATTTGAATGGGAGAACACATTTAAAGATGGATTTTGGACGTATTCACTTAATGATGTCTGGAACGGACTTCAAATCAGTTATCAATCGATGACAGATGAAGTAAAAGACAAGTATGGTGTAGCTATTAAACAGTTAAAGTCTTTAGGTATCAGTGGTATGATGCACGGCTATTTAGCGTTTGATGATAAAGACGATTTATTAGTACCATTTCGTACTTGGCGTAATAATAACGCACATGATGCAGCACGTAAGCTGACAGAACATTTTGGGGTGAATATTCCTGAAAGGTGGAGTATTGCGCAGTTATATGATGCGGCGATTCATGATGCACCGCATACGCAACATGTCCGATATATGACGACATTATCTGGTTATGTACATTGGTATTTAACAGGTGAACGCGTTTTAGGCGTTGGAGATGCTTCAGGTATGTTTCCAATAGACCCGAAGACGCATCGCTTCAGGGAAGATTTATTAAATCAATTTAATGACCTTTATCACAAAGAAGGTTATACGCAAGATGTGTATGATGTTTTACCGAAAGTGTTGGTAGCTGGAGAAGATGCAGGCTACTTAACAGAAACAGGTGCGAAGTTGATTGATCCAAATCAAGAGTTACAAGCTGGATGCCCGATGTGTGCACCTGAAGGGGATGCGGCAACAGGTATGGTCGCAACGAAAAGTGTCGCACCAAGAACAGGAAATATATCTGCAGGGACAAGTATCTTCTCTATGATTGTCTTAGATCATCCACTAGAGAAACTGTATCCAGAAGTTGATTTAGTGACGACACCTGCAGGTGATGAAGTCGCGATGATTCATGCGAATAACTGCACGTCTGATATCAATGCTTGGATGGATTTATTCGCAGAAGTGCTGGATACGATGGGAGCTGCATATACGAAGGAAGACTTATTTACACGGATGTTCGAAAAGGCGCTTGAAGGGGATAAAGAACTTGGTCATTTATTATCTTATGGCTATGTTTCGGGTGAATTTATTACAGATGTGCCAAAAGGTTATCCAATGTTCATTCGCAGTGTAGAAAGCCAGTTTAATTTGGCGAATGTGATGAAAACACATATTTTCAGTGCTTTTAGTACGTTGAAAATCGGTATCGATTTATTGAAACGTAATGAAGCGTTGGAAATCGACAGTATGATTGGTCACGGCGGTATTTTTAAAACAGAACGCGTAGCACAAAGCTTCTTAGCTGCAGCACTTGAAAGTCCAGTCAGTGTGATGCAGACAGCCAGTGAAGGCGGCGCATGGGGTATTGCGGTGCTTGCCCGTTATCATGTGGACCACCAAGGTCAAAAACTATCAGATTACTTAGATTATCATGCATTTGGTGATGTCGAAGCATTAGTGCTTGAACCAAAAGCAGAGGATGTAGAGAGTTTCAAACAGTATATTGAGCGGTTTGAAGCGGGATTACCTTTAGAACGTCAAGCAGATACACACTTTAATTCATAAAGATAAACAAAGGAGAATATTGTGCAGACATTAGAGAGAAATAAGTCAAAATCAAAGAAATCCGGTAAGGATAACGGCCATTGACCATTTCCCTACCGGGTTTCAGTATAGGTGTTAATTTTTAGAAAGAATAACGATTAAATTATTCGTTTTCTTTACGACGACGTGCATTTAATAAGAATAATGTACCAGCACTTGCGAATAATGAACCAGATAATAATCCGAATAATACTTGATCTTGTTCACCAGTTGCAGGTAATTGTTTTTTAGCGTCTTTAGCTTTTTGTTGAGCAGCTGCTTTGTTAGTAGTAGCTGTAGTTTGACCAGCTTTTTGAGCAGCTTTTTGACCAGTTACAACTTTACCATTGTTTTGAGCAGTTGTAGTTTGACCAGCTTTGTTAGCTTGACCTGGAGTAGTTGTAGCTTTTTGAGCAGGTTTAACTTCTTTATTAACTGGTGCTTGTTTAGCATTTTCAGCTTGAGCTTTTTGAACTATTGCTGCAACTTCATCAGTAGCTGCTTGTGCAATTTGTTGATTGTAGCTAGCTTTTGCATCTTTTGAAAGTTTATCAAGTTTATTAACTAAAGCTTGAGCATCAGCAATTTGTTTAGCATGAGCTTTTTGAGCTGTAGTAATTTCTTTTTTAGCAGCAGCATGAGCATCTTCAGCTTGAGCTTCATTAACGATTGCTTCTACTTCATCAGTAGCTGCTTTAGCAATTCTGCTGTTGTATTCATCTTTAGCTTCTTTAGAAAGGTTTTCTAATTTGTTAACTAAAGCTTGAGCATCAGCAAGTAGTTGAGCGTGAGCTTTTTGAGCTGTTTCAATTTTTTGTTTAGCAACAGCTTGTGCTTGAGCGATTTCTGCTTCGTGAGCATTTTTAGCTGCTGTAATTTCTTTTTTAGCAGTAGCAGCATGAGTATCTTCAGCTTGAGCTTCATTAACGATTGCTTCTACTTCATCAGTAGCTGCTTTAGCAATTCTGCTGTTGTATTCATCTTTAGCTTCTTTAGAAAGGTTTTCTAATTTGTTAACTAAAGCTTGAGATTCTTTAATTTGTTCAGCATGTGCTTTTTGAGCAGCGGCAATTTCTTTTTTAGCAATAGCAGGTTGTTTAGCAGCATCTAGAGCTTTAACTTCTTTAACTAATGCTGGAATCTCATCAGTAGCTGCTCGTGAAATTTTTTCGTTGTATTCAGCTTTAGTATTTTTAGAAACGTTTTTCAATCTATTAACTTCAGCTTGAGCATTAGCAATTCTTTGAGCATGAGCTTTTTGAGCTGTTTCAATTTTTTGTTTAG
>NZ_KV820945.1:133667-141932 GCF_001815505.1 Staphylococcus sp. HMSC072B07
GAGCTTTTTGAGCTGTTTCAATTTTTTGTTTAGCTCTTTCGTTATTACCTGGTGCTTGGTTAGCATTTAATTCTTTAGCTTGAGCTACAACAGTATCAATAGCTTTAGCATCTGTACGTGCTACTTCGTTAAGTTTGCGATGTGCAGCAGCTTTTTGTTCTGGTTTTAAGTTTTTCAAAGCTTCAACAGTATTGTGAGCTGCTTTAACTTTTTTAGCTACGTCTGCTGGAAGGTTAGTGTTGGCAGCTGCTTCACGAACGTGTTTAGCTTGAGCACTTTCAGCATCTTTTTGTTTAGCAGCAGCAACGATGTCATTAATTTTTTGACCGTTGTTGTTTCCGCTATCTACTAAGATTTGATGGTTAAAATCATCTTTTTGAGCATCTGTTAAGTTTGGTAAATTGTTAACTGTGTTATAAGCAACAGAAGTTAAAGTGTTTAATTCTCTAACTGCTTTGTCTTTTTGTTCAACAGTGCTAGCACCTGCTTCACGAGCATGTTTAGCGTTACCATTTTGTTCGTCTAAAGCTTTTGCATTAGCAACGATATTGTTAATGTTATGACCGTTGTTGTTACCACTGTCTTGTAAGATTTGTTTGTTGAATGCATCTTTTTGTTGATCAGTTAAGTTGTGTAAGCCGTTAACTGTGTTATAAGCAACTTGAGTTAAAGTATTTAATTCTCTTGCAGCTTTTTGTTCAGCTTTAGCTTTTTGTTCTTTATCATAAGCGAATTGAGCGTCTAATTGTTTAGCATCAGCAACGATAGCATCGATACGTTCGCCGTTGTTAGTACCGCTGTCTACTTCAACTTGATGTAAGAAGCTTAATTGTTGTTTGTCAGTGATGTTTTTCAAAGAGTTGATTACTTGATAAGCATCAGCAGTTTTTTGGTTTAAAGCTTTAACAGCTTTATCTTTAGCAGCAGTGTCAGCTTTAGCTTGTTCTTTACCTGCATTTTTAGCAGTTGCAATTTTAGCATCTTCAGCTTTAGCGTTTTGAACTAATCCTGCAATTTCATCAGTAGCTGCTTTAGTAATTTTTGCGCTGTATCTAGCTTTTGTAAAATTAGAAAGGTTTTCTAATTTATAAATTTCAGCTTTAGCGTTAGCGATTTTTTGAGCATGATCTTTTTTAGCTGTTTCAATAGCAACTTTTTTAGCAAGTTCTACTTGTTGGTTAACAGCTTTAGCGTCTTGTTCAGCAGCAACTTTTTTAGCAGTTGCAACTTGAGCATCTTCAGCTTTAGCGCTGTTTACAATGCCTTCAACATCAGTAAGTTTGTTATTACCAGCTGCAGCAGTGATTTTTGCGATATAAGCATCTTTTGTTTTATCAGAAATATTTGGTAAGTTATTTACCACGTTATAAGCGTTTTGTGTAATAGTTGTAGCATCTTGCGCATTGGCTTGAGCATCAACCGCTTGCGCTCCGCTTAAAAATACTACTGTTCCTAATGACACAGATGCGATACCGACTGTTAATTTACGTAAAGAAAATAGTTGTTTTTTCTTCATGATGTATTTCTCCTCCTAATGTGACTATTCATAGTAGTGATGACAATATGATAGATTATTTATAGATATGCATATATTTTACACTATGTATATAGACATGATGCTTCACTTAAAAAATAAGTGTGAAAATTTTCTGTAAATTTAGACGTGTCTTTTACATTTAGTATGACATAATATGTCTTTTATAGAGTTTTGAAAATTATTTAATGGTTTAATGTGTATAAATTAAAGTTTTAGAAGAACTATCTTAACTTACTTTTTAAGTTTCTCCTTAGAATCAGAAAAAACAACCCGATAGATATTTCTACCAGGTTGTTTGAGATAGGGGAGTTTTTATAATGTTAGATAGAAGAAAAATATTACTTACTTTCTTTACGACGTGCGTTTAATAAGAATAAAGTACCTGCGCTTGCAAATAAAGAGCCAGATAATAAACCAAATAGTACTTCGTCTGATTCACCAGTTGCTGGTAATTCTTTTGCATCAGCTTTAGGTTTCGCATTTTCTTTCGCAACTTTAGCGTCTTCTGCTTTAGCTTCTGTTAAGATTGCTTCGAATTGTGCACCTTTATCCTCTTTAGCTGATTTATCGATTTGTGCGATATAAGCGTCTTTTTGTTTTTGAGTTAGATTTTCTAATTTGTTCACTGCATCATGAGCTGCTTTAGTTCTCTCTTTTACTGAAGTTTTTTCATCCGCAGCTTTTTTAATATCTTTCTCTACAGCTTTCTCATCTGTTTTGTTTTCAGGTGTTTTTTCTTCTTTTACTTTACCTTCAGTTTTAGCATCTTCTTTAGGTTGTTCTTTTTGATCAGCTTTCTCTTCAGACTTGTTGTCTTCAGGTTTTGCTTCTTCTTCAGTAGCTTTATCTTCTGATTTTGAATCTTCTTGTTTTTCTTTATCGTCAGCTTTGTCTTCTTCAACTGGTGCTTGTTTAGCATCTAAAGCTTTTGCTTCAGCTAAAATAGCTTCAAATTTTTCTGTGCTGTTTTGACCACTTTCAACTAAGATTTGGTGGTTGAAGTCATCTTTTTGTGCATCTGTTAAATTAGGTAAGTTGTTAATTGTGTTATATGCATCTTGAGTTGCTTTGTTTAATGCTTCTAGTGCTTCAGGTGTTTCTTTAGCAGCTTGAGCATCAGCAGCTTTAGCTTCTGATAAAATTGCATCGAAGTCAGTGCTATTTGTACCTGCAACTTCTAAGATACGCTGATTGTATGCATCTTTTTGAGCATCTGTTAAGTTAGGTAAGTTATTGATTGTGTTATAAGCCTCTTGAGAAGCTTGGTTGATATCTTGAGCTGTTTGATCATTTACTTTTTGAGCTTCTGCTAAGATAGCGTCGAAGTTTGTGTTGTTAGCACCAGCTGATTCAAGAATTTGTTGGTTATATGCATCTTTTTGCGCATCAGTTAAGCTAGGTAAGTTGTTGATCGTGTTGTAAGCATCTAAAGAAGCTTGATTGATATCTTGTGCTGCTTGATCATTGGCAGCTTGTGCTTCGTCTAAAATTTTGTCGAAGTCAGTGTTGTTAGCACCAGCTGATTCAAGAATTTGTTGGTTATACGCATCTTTTTGTGCATCAGTTAAGCTAGGTAAGTTGTTGATAATATTGTAAGCATCTTGAGAAGCATAGTTAATATCCTCAGCTGCTTGTGTATTATCTTTTTGAGCTTCAGCTAAAATCGCATCAAAGTTTGAGTTGTTTTGTCCGCTTTGTTCTAAAATTTGTTGATTGTACGCATCTTTCTCAGCATCTGTTAAACTCGGTAAGTTATTAATCGTGTTGTAAGCTTCTTGAGTTTTTTGATTTAAATCTTGTGTTTCAGCGCTTACTGTTTGTCCTCCGCCTAAAAATACTAATGTACCAAGTGATACTGAAGCAATCCCCACAGATAGCTTACGTAAAGAAAATAGTTGTTTCTTTTTCATTTTCTAATCCTCCTAATAATAAATATGCATATACTTTGATAGACTTACTAAGATGAAAAAAATATATATTGCTTATACATTTATTTTACATAATAGGTGTAGACATAAATTTTCATTTATCAGAAAAATGAATGCGCTTTTCATAAATAAAGCACACGACTTATCCACATTGTATGACACATTATGTCATCTGATGACTATATGTTTAAACAGAAAGTTAAAATGATTAAGAAAGAGTGAAAGCGTGATAGAATAAACAGAAAGTGGCTATTAATATAGGAAGAAACTCATTATAAGTTTCGACAAAAAAGCTGCATGTCCAAATTGAACATACAGCTTTCATGTTAATATTCATTTGCGCTTAGTCGAGTAAATAAGTATGTTTCTTGAAGTTTCAACAATTCTTTCATCACAATTTGATATGTACTTTCAGGTCCGACAAGCCGTGCTTGATTTCGTGCAGTGAAACAGAAGTTAATCGCATCTTCAACACACATTTTAATACGAATGACATAATACTTTTTATTAACTAATTTAATGATTTTGTGTTGGTAACGATGTCGAATCAATTCATAGAGTTCTGGCACGAGTTCAAATGTGACCCATTCTATAGAGTTATAGACGGATTGTGCATGGAAGTGATTTGGACTGAAAGTGACAACTTTTTGTTTTAAGTCAGTAGAAAGGATTTGATCATGCATCTTATAAATTAGGTTGAATGTAAAGTTATAATATTGAATGCCGATAGGGGTAATCTCTTGGTGGTTATCAGTATATAGCTTTTGAGATTTATTGATTGCACGTGAAGCAGTCACAATATGATTGAGTTCATCGAAACGTTTGCCTACTTTCAACTTAGACAAATGTGCACGTAATTCGCTTTCATGTTGCGTATGGAAAGTCGCAATCAGTAATTCTAAATAATTATAAAGATGTTGATCAATATCAGGTGAAACGGTTTCTAACAACGTCAGCAAAAAGTAAAGTGAGACTTCATGGTTTGAACTGGAACTGTCCATTTCATAAGATTCTAACTTATGATTGTAGGTAATCTCTTTACGATAACCATGCTATTCGTCTGTATCGTAAAGAAAATTCCGAATATTATCGATATCTCTTTGTATTGTCCTTGAAGAGACACCCCATTCGTTAGACAGCTCATACTTATTTACAACCTTTTGTTGAAGCAAACGCGTATAAATACTTAAAATTCTGTGAGCTTGTTCCATAAACATGCCCCCTTGTTCTCAAGATGAAAATTCATAGATAGTGAGGAAAGATTCGAGTTTATGTAAGGTTACGAAGGTCGTCCGTCCAAATCTAAACACTGTAAAATCCTCGTTCATAATTAGTATACAATAATTTTGCATACAAAAGAATAATGAATTGGATTGTGTGGTGGATAGATTATAAAGCTAACTCATTCTTTCTCAATAGCACTATGATAAAATTAAACTGCTTTGAAATAAATTTTATTAAAGGAAAGGTGGTCTGTATGTCTGATATCGTCATTCAAACCGAAGCAAGCCGATTAACAAAAGCACAATTAAATGATGTGTTGAACATAGATCGTGGCTACATTGCACAATGGGCAAACCAAACAAAAAGTATTGGTATATTAATTCAAGATCCGGCACAATTCTTGTGTGTCTATCTCGCTATACAATCTAGCGGTTATTTACCGGTAGTGTTAGATGCGAAGTGGACGTCTGAACAACTACATCAAATTTTAAATCATTATCAGATTACACATGTGATTGCTGATAAGAAGATTGAAGGTGTTAATTCACTACGTCTTGAACAATTAAATGAAGCAGAAACACCTTCCTCACAAAAGGTGACATCACCGACTGATGATTTATTGCACATCGGTTTTACTTCTGGTACGACAGGCATGCCAAAAGCATATTATCGTAATAGGTACTCTTGGTTAGTCAGTTATGATGCGAATGACGATATCTTAAACGCACCGCCTTCATGCGTAATTGCGCCAGGTCCAATTGCGCATTCACTGACCCTTTATGCCATGATGTATGCGTACCATTCTCATTGTCCGTGTTATATGCAGATGGATTATCATCCTGCGCAATTATTTCATCAGCTTATTGAGCATCCAAAGGCTGTCGTCTTTATTGTACCTTCGGTTTTAGAACAAATTTTACAATTAAACACCAAAAAGTTAAGAGATATCTCTGTGACATTTCTAACGTCAGGTGCGAAATTAGAACCGCATACGATTAAACGCTTTAAAGAAAGTATGCCGAAATCACAAGTCATTGAATTCTTCGGTACAAGTGAAGCGAGTTTTATTTCATATCATCACGTGACAGATTATGCGCCAAAGAATGTCGGGAAACTTTTCAAAGGCGTTAAAGTTATTCTAACTGATGACACTGGACAGAAATTGTCTGACCCTACTCAGATCGGCCAACTTCATGTTCAAAGTGATATGGTCTTTTCAGGCTATGTAGACGGAGAAAGCATCTCTAATCAAGACACTATTGCGACAGGTGATTACGCAAAAATGACAGAAGATCAAGAACTGATATTAGAAGGACGCGTCAATAATAAAGTAATTGTGGGCGGTATGAATGTCTATCCTGAAGAAGTGGAACGTGTAATTTTAGAAACGACACCGATCCAGCACGTTATGGTGACAGGTGAAAGGCATTATGAGTTAGGAGAAGTGTTGATTGCGTATTACCAAACAAAACAACCTATAACGATTCGAGAGATAAAACGTGATTTACGTCAATATTTAGAACGTTATAAAGTACCGATGCGCTTTATTGAAGTACCAGAAATGTTATGGACGAATAGCGGAAAAATCGCACGTAAAGAGATGGATGAACGCTATGGGAGGAAAGAAAAATGAGAGAAGCAGTCATTATTGAAGCGAAACGAACACCAATAGGCAAGTATGGCGGTATCTTTAAACATTTAGAACCTGAAGCTTTACTCAAGCCACTTATCGATGAATTGATACAGCTGCATCCGTCTATCGCTTCAAATATACAAGATGTCATCATTGGTAATACAGTAGGTAACGGTGGTAATCTCGCACGTAAATCATTACTTCATGCCGGACTCTCTTCTGATATTCCAGGTATGACGATAGATCGCCAATGCGGCTCAGGCTTAGAAGCAATCAACCTGGCATGTCGTATGATTCAAGCCGGTGCAGGAGATATTTATCTTGCAGGAGGAGTGGAATCAACAAGTCGAGCACCATGGAAAATTCAAAAACCGCAATCACTGTATGAGAAACACCCACCAGAAATATATGAACGTGCGCCTTTTACCCCAGAATCTATGGGAGATCCAAGCATGTTAGAAGCAGCTGAAAATGTAGCGCAAGTTTATCAAGTTGCTCGTGAACGTCAAGATGCTTTTGCGGCACGTAGTCATCAAAAATACTTTGAACATTTATCACAAATCCAACGTGAAATCGTACCTTTAACAATCCGTGGTGAACAAGTAACACAAGATGAAGCACCCAAACAAAAGATGTCTGCACAACGTTTAGCACGATTGAAACCGCTGTTCGATGCAGGCTCAGTCACTGTCGGCAATGCTTGTCCTAAAAGTGACGGTGCTGCGTTAGCGTTAGTTATGTCACGTGAAAAAGCAGAAGCACTCGGGTTAAAAGGTCAATTGAAATTTATAGATGCACAGGTCTCAGGAGTCAATCCCAAATTATTAGGTATTGGACCTGTCCCTGCGACTGAACAACTATTAATGAGACATCAATTATCTATTTCAGATATAGATTGGGTCGCATTTAATGAAGCTTTCAGCTCTCAAGTACTCGCTTCTATGGACTTGCTTGGTATAGAAGAAAGACAAGTAAATCCATTTGGTGGTGCGCTCGCTGAAGGACATCCATATGGCGCAAGCGGCGCAAATTTAGTCGCACGACTGATTTCTATTCTTACGTATTTCCCTGGAAATCATGCATTAGCTACAATGGGCATTGGTGGCGGATTAGGTATTTCGACTTTATTTGAGAAGGTAGAGCACTAAATGAAACAGACATTTACTTGGAAATTATCGTCAAAATACGCTTCTATTCCTTTAGATGCGTTTTATTTAACAGATATCTGGCATCGTTTTGAACCCTTTCAAGCATCAGCTGAACATTCTTTTATCTTAAGACAGAAACGCATCCATCGTTATCATTCTTTAATAGAAGGAAAAGCTTATACAGCTGAACTTAAATTAATAGATCAACGAGTGCTTAAACACTTTGATCAATCACGTTATTTACTGACAGTTACCGCAACGGATAGCGCTGATATATGGATAGAGGTTGAAACAATGTTTGTTACTATGAAAGAGACATTTCATCAACAATCCTCATCATCTAAAACACTTAACGTTAAAGAAGCATTTTCATTACCAGCCCAAGCTTTACCGTTAGAAATAAAGTGGGATGATGTTGAAACGTATTTAAAAACAGTCTCTGATTATAACCCTATTCATTGGCAAGAGGATGTGATGCCTGGAGATTTTGTGGTAATGAAAGTATTAGAGGTAGGGGCATCGCATGATCATGAATTAAAAGCTTATCGCAAGTTAGACATTAAATATAAACAGATGATCATAAAAGATGAATGGTTATACATTCAAGTGGATTCAAAAGACAGTTATACGCATATGATTGTATATAATACAGCGCATCAACCATGTATAGAGATTAAAGTAAGATAGATAATGGATGATTTATAAGAAATAGGTATGAAGAAAGAACATATTAATAAATGTTGAAAACCACACCGTGGTTTTCTCAGACCGTAGACAAACTACCGTTATAACTTG
>NZ_KV820946.1:0-696 GCF_001815505.1 Staphylococcus sp. HMSC072B07
AAATCCATCGTAGTACCAAAAGGTGCTAAGGGAGATAAAGGTGAAGATGCTGCGCCGTTAACTGTTGTCAATGAAACAAAAGATGCTGCTGGCAACACAGTAGTACACTTCAGTGACGGTTCACAAGCCACAATTTCTAAAGGTGACAAAGGTGATACGGGTGCCACAGGTGCAACCGGAGCACAGGGTGCGAAAGGTGAAGATGGTAAATCAATCACAATCACATCAACAGAACCACAAGCGAATGGTGATATCAAAGTCAACTTTAGCGATGGAAAATCCATCGTAGTACCAAAAGGTGCTAAGGGAGATAAAGGTGAAGATGCTGCACCGTTAACAGTTGTCAATGAAACAAAAGACGCTGCTGGTAACACAGTGGTCCACTTCAGCGACGGTAAAACAGCCACAATCTCTAAGGGAGATAAAGGTGATACGGGTGCACAAGGCGCGAAAGGTGAAACAGGCGCAACAGGAGCCGCAGGTAAAGACGCCGCACCATTGACAGTGACTGGTGAAACTAAAGATGGTCAAGGTAATACTGTCGTTAACTTTAGTGATGGATCACATGTAACGATTTCTAAAGGGGACAAAGGTGATACTGGAGCCCAAGGAGCTAAGGGTGACAAAGGTGATACAGGAGCAACAGGTGCAACTGGCGCACAAGGTGCGAAAGGTGAAGATGGCAAATCTATCACA
>NZ_KV820946.1:796-6061 GCF_001815505.1 Staphylococcus sp. HMSC072B07
TCGTAGTACCAAAAGGTGCTAAGGGAGATAAAGGAGAAGATGCTGCGCCGTTAACAGTTGTTAAAGAAACAAAAGACGCAAACGGTAACACAGTGGTGCATTTCAGCGATGGTAAAACCGCTACAATCTCTAAAGGCGATACTGGCGCAACAGGTGCTGCAGGTAAAGACGCGGCACCATTAACAGTGACTGGCGAAGCTAAAGATGGCCAAGGCAATACTGTTGTTAGCTTCAGTGATGGATCACATGTAACCATTTCTAAAGGAGATAAAGGTGACACTGGAGCCCAAGGAGCTAAGGGAGACAAAGGTGATACGGGTGCACAAGGTGCGACTGGTGAAACAGGTGCTACCGGGGCTACTGGTGAGAAAGGTGAAAAAGGTGATTCAATTTCAATCACAAGTATCACACCACAAGCCAATGGTGATACAAAAGTAGTCTTCTCAGATGGTAAAGAATTAACAATTCCAAAAGGTGCGAAAGGTGACACAGGTGCAGCCGGCGCAGACGCTAAACTACTTACAGTAACTAGCACAACTAAAGATGCTGATGGTAATACAGTCATCCACTTCAGTGATGGTCAAACAGCGACTGTTTCTAAAGGGGACAAAGGTGAAACTGGTGCCACTGGTGAAAAAGGTGCAGATGGTACTTCAGTTACTATCACAAACACTGAAACAACACCAACTGGAGATACAAAAGTTACATTCAGTGATGGACATGTTATCACAATACCAAAAGGTAAAGATGGTCAATCTGTAACTGTAGAAAGTTCTGCTCCGGATAAAGACGGCAACACAGTTGTACACTTTAGTGATGGCAGCAACGTTACTATCCCTAAAGGAGATAAAGGTGATGCAGGTGCAGCTGGTAAAGATGCAGCGCCATTAACAGTCACAAAAACTGATAAAGATGCAGCTGGAAATACCGTTGTTCATTTCAGTGACGGTTCACAAGCAGTCATCTCTAAAGGAGATAAAGGCGATACAGGTGCGACAGGCGCAACTGGTGCTACTGGTGAAAAAGGCGAATCTGTTTCAATTAAGAGTATCGAACCACAAGCGAACGGTGATACAAAAGTCATCTTCTCAGATGATAAAGAATTAACAATTCCTAAAGGTGCGAAAGGTGACACAGGTGCAGCTGGTAAAGACGCTGAACCACTTACAGTAACTAGCACAACTAAAGATCCTGAAGGCAACACAGTTATCCACTTCAGCGACGGCCAAACAGCAACTGTCTCTAAAGGGGATAAAGGTGAAACAGGCGCAGCTGGAGCGAATGGTAAAGACGCAGCACCATTAACAGTAACTGGCGAAACTAAAGATGCGGCTGGCAATACAGTCGTTCACTTTAGTGATAACTCAACAGCGACTATCTCTAAAGGAGATAAAGGCGATACAGGTGCGACAGGTGAAAAAGGTGAATCTGTTTCAATTAAGAGTATCGAACCACAAGCCAATGGCGATACAAAAGTAGTCTTCTCAGATGGCAAAGAAGTAACAATTCCTAAAGGTGAAAAAGGCGATACAGGCGCAGCTGGCGCAGACGCTAAACCACTCACAGTTACAGAAACTACTAAAGATGAAGCGGGTAACACAGTTATTCACTTCAGTGATGGTCAAACAGCAACAGTCTCTAAAGGAGATAAAGGTGATACTGGTGCGAAAGGTGATACAGGTGCAGCTGGTAAAGATGGTACGTCTATCACAATCGCAAGTATCGAACCACAAGCAAACGGAGATACAAAAGTGACTTTCTCTGATGGTCAATCTATCACAGTGCCAAAAGGTAAAGATGGTACATCAGTGACAATCACAAAAACTGAAACATTACCAAATGGTAATAAACAAGTGACATTCTCAGACGGTAAAACACTTGAAATTCCTAAAGGGGATAAAGGTGATACAGGTGCTTCAGGTGAAAAAGGCGCAGACGGTACTTCAGTGACTGTTCAAAGCTCTGAACAAACACCAGATGGCACAAAAGTTACATTTAGTGATGGTAAATCAATTACAGTTCCTAACGGTAAAGATGGCGCATCTATTACAGTAAAATCATCTGAACCAAATGCGGATGGTGATACAGTTGTAACATTCAGTGATGGTTCACAAGTTGTGGTTCCTAAAGGCGAGAAAGGCGACACAGGTGCTCAAGGTGAAGCTGGTAAAGATGGTGCTTCAATCACTATCACAGGTACAGAAACTACACCTGAAGGTAATACGAAAGTTAACTTCTCAGATGGTCACTCTATTACAATCAACAAAGGCGACAAAGGTGAAACTGGCGCAACCGGTGTAGATGGTAAAGATGGTAAATCAATCACAATTACTTCAAGTAAAGTGCTTGATAATGGTGATAATGAAGTAACATTCTCAGATGGAACTAAGATTACAATCCCTAAAGGTGCGAAAGGTGATGCAGGTGACTCAATCACAGTTCAAGGTACAAAACCATTAGAAAATGGCGATATCGAAGTAACATTCTCAGATGGCACAAAAGTGACTATTCCAAAAGGTGCTAAAGGGGACAAAGGTGAAACTGGTGCACAAGGTGAAAAAGGCGCAGATGCTGCACCGTTAACTGTTCAAAGTACTGAAAAAGATAAAGATGGCAACACAGTCATCCACTTCAGCGATGGCGGAACTGCGACAATCTCTAAAGGAGATAAAGGTGAAGCTGGTGAAAAAGGTGCAGACGGTACTTCAGTAACTGTTGATCAAATCAATAAATTACCAAATGGTGATTCTGAAGTTGTCTTCAGCGATGGTAAAAAAGTAACAATCCCTAAAGGCGACAAAGGTGATGCTGGACAAGATGCTAAACCTCTTACAGTTACAGGTTCTGAAAAAGATGCGGATGGCAATACCGTGATTCACTTCAGCGACGGTAGCACTGCCACTGTTTCTAAAGGGGATAAAGGTGATACTGGCGCAGCGGGTGTTGACGGAAAAGATGGTCAATCTATTACAGTTCAAAACGTTGCTCCAGATAAAGATGGCAATACAGAAGTCACATTCTCAGACGGATCTAAAGTTGTCATCCCGAAAGCTAAAGACGGCGTAGATGGTAAAGACGGTAAAGCAATCACAATTACCGCTACTGAAACAACACCAGAAGGTAATTCGAAAGTGACATTCTCTGATGGTACATCTATCACGATTGCGAAAGGTGAAAAAGGCGACAAAGGTGAAGCTGGTAAAGACGCAGCCCCACTTACAGTCACTGGTACATCTCAAGATCCTGACGGTAATACAATCTTAGACTTCAGCGATGGTTCACATGCGACAATTCCAAAAGCCAAAGATGGTGTGAATGGTAAAGATGGTCAATCAATCACAATCACTGAAACAGCTGTTCAACCAGATGGTTCAACAAAACTTACATTCAGTGATGGTCATGATGTCATCATTCCTAAAGGTGAAAAAGGAGATAAAGGTGACCCAGGTACTTCAATCACAATTACAAGTACTGAAACAACACCAGAAGGCGCTACAAAAGTCACATTCTCTGACGGTAAAGTCATCACAATTCCTAAAGGTGCTGATGGTCAATCTGTAACGGTAGATAGTTCAAAACCTGATGCAGATGGCAACACAGTTGTGACATTCTCAGATGGTAAAACAGTCACAATTCCAAAAGGAGATAAAGGTGATACAGGTGCAGCTGGTAAAGACGCGGCTCCATTAACAATCACAGGTTCAACACAAACACCAGAAGGCAATACTGAAGTGACATTCAGCGACGGTTCTAAAGTTGTCATCCCGAAAGCAAAAGACGGCGTGGATGGTAAAGATGGTCAATCAATTACAGTCACTGGCAGCGAAGTTCAACCTGACGGTTCTACAAAAGTCACATTCAGTGATGGACGTGAAATTGTGATTCCTAAAGGAGAAAAAGGCGACAAAGGTGATGCAGGTCAAGATGGTAAATCTATTACTGTAGAAAACTCTGCTCCTGATGCAGATGGTAATACAGTGGTTAACTTCTCAGACGGATCTAAAGTCGTGATTCCGAAAGCGAAAGACGGCGTGGATGGTAAAGACGGAAAATCTATTACTGTACAAAGCGTTCAACCTGATAAAGATGGCAATACAGAAGTGACATTCTCAGACGGATCTAAAGTTGTCATTCCGAAAGCGAAAGATGGCGTAAATGGTACGGATGGTAAATCAGTTACAGTTACAGGAACTGCTGTTCAACCAGACGGATCAACGAAAGTGACATTCAGTGATGGCCATGAAGTCATTATTCCTAAAGGAGAAAAAGGCGATAAAGGTGACGCTGGACAAAATGGTGCAGATGGTCAATCAATCACAGTCGCTAAAGTAGAACCGCAACCAGATGGTTCAACTAAAGTAATATTTAGTGACGGTAAAGAAGTTACTATTCCTAAAGGAGAAAAAGGAGATGCCGGGGTTCAAGGTGAAGCAGGTAAAGATGCAACACCATTAACAGTTACAGGATCTACACAAACTCCAGATGGTAACACTGAAGTGACATTCTCAGACGGCACTAAAGTTGTGATTCCTAAAGGTGCGAAAGGTGATAAAGGCGATACTGGTGAAACAGGTGCCGCAGGTCAATCAATTACAGTTCAAGGCACTGAAAAAACACCAGAAGGCGATACAAAAGTAACATTCTCAGATGGTACTACAGTCACAATCGCAAAAGGTGAAAAAGGTGACACAGGTGCCCAAGGCGCCGCAGGACAAGACGGTAAAGATGGCCAATCAATTACAGTCGCTAAAGTAGAACCACAAGAAAATGGTGATACAAAAGTTACATTTAGTGATGGTAAAGAAGTTACTATTCCTAAAGGTGAAAAAGGCGATAAAGGTGATACTGGTGCGAATGGTGCAGACGGAACATCCGTGACAGTTAAATCTTCTGAAGTTCAACCAGATGGCAGCACGAAAGTTGTCTTCTCAGATGGCCATGAAGTAACAATCCCTAAAGCACAAGACGGTAAATCAATTACAGTTGATAAAACTGCCCCTGATGCTGAAGGAAATATTGTTGTGACATTCTCAGATGGTTCATCAGTCACAATTCCAAAAGGTGATAAAGGTGATACTGGTGCACAAGGTGAAGCAGGTAAAGATGCGACACCATTAACAGTTACAGGTTCAACGCAAACACCTGATGGCAATACTGAAGTGACATTCAGTGACGGATCTAAAGTCGTTATTCCAAAAGCGAAAGATGGCGCAGACGGTAAGTCTATTACGGTTCAAGGCACTGAAAAAACACCAGAAGGCGATA
>NZ_KV820946.1:6161-6608 GCF_001815505.1 Staphylococcus sp. HMSC072B07
CTGAAAAAACACCAGAAGGCGATACAAAAGTAACGTTCTCAGATGGTACTTCAATCACAATCGCAAAAGGCGATAAAGGTGACGCAGGTGCACAAGGTGAAGCAGGTCAAAACGGTGCGGACGGTAAATCAATTACGGTTCAAAGTGTTCAACCTGATAAAGATGGCAACACAGAAATCACATTCAATGATGGATCTAAAGTTGTTATTCCAAAAGCGAAAGACGGCGTGGACGGTAAGTCAATCACAATTACTGAAACAGCTGTTCAACCAGATGGTTCAACAAAAGTAACATTCAGCGATGGTCACGAAGTTGTTATCCCTAAAGGCGAAAAAGGCGATGCTGGATAAAATGGTGCAGACGGTCAATCAGTCACAGTCGCAAAAGTAGAGCCACAACCAAATGGCGATACAAAAGTCACATTTAGTGATGGTAAAGAACTTACTA
>NZ_KV820946.1:6708-7626 GCF_001815505.1 Staphylococcus sp. HMSC072B07
GTAAATCAATTACAGTTGAAAAAACTGAACCAGATGCGGATGGTAATACAGTTGTGACATTTAGTGATGGCTCAACAGTCACAATACCTAAAGGTGCGAAAGGTGATACTGGCGCACAAGGTGAAGCAGGTCAAAATGGTGTAGACGGCAAATCAATCACAATTACTGAAACAGCTGTTCAACCAGACGGATCAACAAAAGTGACATTCAGTGATGGTCATGAAGTTGTCATTCCTAAAGGTGCTAAAGGAGATGCTGGCGAAGCAGGTCAATCAGTTACAGTCGCAAAAGTAGAGCCACAACCAAATGGTGATACGAAAGTCACATTTAGTGATGGTAAAGAACTTACTATTCCTAAAGGAGAAAAAGGTGACGCAGGTGCGAATGGTCAATCTGTAACTGTTCAATCAACAGCTCCAGATGCGGATGGTAACACAGTTATCACATTCAGCGATGGTACTAAAGTTGTTGTTCCTAAAGGTGCGAAAGGTGATAAAGGTGACACTGGAGAAGCGGGTCAAAACGGCTTAAATGGTCAATCTATCACAGTTCAAGGCACAGAAAAAACACCAGAAGGCGATACAAAAGTTACATTCTCTGATGGCACTACAGTCACAATCGCAAAAGGCGATAAAGGAGATAAAGGTGATTCAGTCACAGTCGCGAAAGTAGAACCACAACCAAATGGTGATACAAAAGTTACATTCTCTGACGGTAAAGAAGTTACAATTCCTAAAGGCGAAAAAGGCGACAAAGGTGATACTGGAGCACAAGGTGAAGCGGGTCAAAATGGCGCAGATGCGAAACCATTAACAATCACAGGCTCTACACAAACACCTGAGGGTAATACTGAAGTGACATTCTCAGATGGTACAAAAGTCACAATTCCAAAAGCACAAGATGGTAAATCAATTACAG
>NZ_KV820946.1:7726-9782 GCF_001815505.1 Staphylococcus sp. HMSC072B07
GTAAATCAATTACAGTTGAAAAAACTGAACCAGACGCTGATGGCAACACAGTTGTGACATTCTCTGATGGCAGCACAATCACTATTCCAAAAGGAACAAAAGGTGATAAAGGCGATACTGGAGAAACAGGTGCTGCAGGTCAATCAGTTACAGTTGCGAAAGTAGAACCGCAACCAAACGGCGATACAAAAGTAACGTTCTCAGATGGTAAAGAAGTTGTGATTCCTAAAGGAGAAAAAGGCGACAAAGGTGATACTGGTGTACAAGGTGAAGCTGGACAAAATGGTGCGGACGGTAAATCAATTACTGTTCAAAGTACAACGCCTGACGCTGACGGTAATACAGTAGTGACTTTCTCTGACGGTTCAAAAGTTGTACTTCCAAAAGCCAAAGACGGTAAAGATGGTACATCAGTTACAGTTCAAAGCACAGAAACAACACCAGAAGGTAATACGAAAGTTACATTCTCTGATGGACATGAAATCACAATCGCAAAAGGCGATAAAGGTGATAAAGGCGATTCAGTTACAGTTGCGAAAGTAGAACCGCAACCAAATGGTGATACAAAAGTTACATTCTCTGACGGTAAAGAAATTGTCATTCCTAAAGGAGAAAAAGGTGACCCAGGTAAAGACGGTGTAGATGGTAAAGATGCAGCACCATTAACAGTTACAAGCACTGAAAAAGATGCGGACGGCAACACTATTATTCACTTCAGTGATGGCGGTACAGCAGTTATCTCTAAAGGCGATAAAGGTGCAGATGGTCAATCTATTACAGTTCAAAACGTTGCGCCAGATAAAGATGGTAATACAGAAGTAACGTTCTCAGATGGCTCTAAAGTGACAATTCCTAAAGCGAAAGATGGCGTAGATGGTAAGTCAGTTACTATTACTGGTAACGAAACATTACCAAGCGGTGATATCAAAGTTACATTCAGTGATGGACATGAAATCATCATTCCTAAAGGCGCTAAAGGAGATACAGGCGCATCAGTTACTGTAGTTAAAACAACGAAAGATCCAGATGGCAACACTGTAGTTAACTTCAGTGATGGCAGCAGCGTCACAATCCCTAAAGGAGATAAAGGCGACAAAGGTGCAGACGGTACATCAGTGACTATTACAGGCACAGAAGTACAACCTGACGGTTCAACTAAAGTAACGTTCTCAGATGGTCGTGAAATCAACATTCCTAAAGGATTAGACGGTAAATCTGTCACAATTACTAAAGCTGAACCAGATGCTGATGGCAACACAGTGATTGACTTCAGTGATGGTTCGAAAGTTACTGTGCCGAAAGGTAAAGATGGTGTAGACGGTAAATCAATTACTATCACAAATACTGAAAACTTACCTAATGGCGATGTTAAAGTGACATTCAGCGATGGACACGAAGTTGTAATACCTAAAGGTGCTAAAGGAGATAAAGGTGAAGATGGACAATCTATCACAATTACTTCTTCTACAGTTCAACCAGATGGTAATACGAAAGTAGTCTTCAGCGATGGACATGAAATTGTCGTTCCAAAAGGCCAAGATGGTAAATCAATCTCTATTACTTCAACAACGAAAGATCCTAATGGAAATACAGTTGTAGAATTTAGCGATGGTACTTCAGTTACAATCTCAAAAGGAGATAAAGGTGACCAAGGTTTACCTGGTAAAGACGGTGCAGACGGAAAATCAGTTACAGTAACAGGTCAAACAATCGACCCTGACGGCAATACAAAAGTAACATTCAGTGACGGCAACACAATCACAGTACCGAAAGGCAAAGACGGAACTTCAGTTACAGTCAAAGATTCACATCCAGATGCAGATGGTAATACCGTTGTAGAATTCAGTGATGGTTCAACAGCTACAATTGCGAAAGGCAAAGACGGTCGCGATGGTAAAGATGGCCGTGACGGAGTAGACGGTAAATCAATCACAGTAACAGGGCAAACAATTGATCCGAACGGCAACACAGTAGTGACATTCAGCGATGGTAATTCAATTACAGTACCAAAAGGTAAAGATGGCACTTCAGTTACAGTCAAAGATTCACATCCAGA
>NZ_KV820947.1:0-20755 GCF_001815505.1 Staphylococcus sp. HMSC072B07
ACAAGTCCGTAGGACTTTGTCGACAGTCTGAAACGTCCCAATAATTATTGGGACGTCAATGGAAGTCCCATTCAATCGGAAATAGGACTTAAACATTTAGTAATGGTTTTTACTAAAGTTCGAGTCCTAGCAAATTAATAAAATGACTAAAATATTTGTTGTTGTCGGTAGAGTATTTGCTTGTGTTCTGTTAGTCATTTCAATTTGCTCCTTTCGAATGGTTTTATGAATAAATTTGAATTGTCTAAAAATTTGATAAACTTAATTTACTACATGTCCAGAGGGATGTCAACCGGATTTCTGAAAATTTTTTAATTTCATACATGAAAACGTTTTTAATAATTACATATTTCATTTTTAAAGCAAACAATCATTATAGTCAAAAGCAGTTGCATGCCATGTTACAATATAGAAGACGAAATTTCTGTACGCATACAGAATAGAAAATAGGAGACTTGAAAATGATAACAATCAACAATATTGATCAAATGAATCAATTTGCTGAAATACTGACAAAGCATTTACAACCCAAAGATCTAATTTTATTAAATGGTAATTTAGGTGCAGGAAAGACAACATTAAGTCAATTCATCGGTAAGCATTTAGGAGTGAAACGTACAATTAATTCTCCAACCTTCAATATTATTAAATCTTATAAAGGAACGAACATGAAATTTCATCATATGGATTGCTATCGCTTAGAAGATTCTGATGAAGACTTAGGGTTCGATGAATATTTTGATGATCATGCAGTAACCGTTATTGAATGGAGTACATTTATTCAAGACTTATTGCCAGATAATCATTTAACGATTAATCTTACTACAGTAGATGAAAATAAAAGAGAAATTACAATAGAAGCACAAGGTGCGCATTATGCACAACTGAAGGAGGACGTCACACGTGATTTACTTGCTGCTGGATACATCCAATAAGCCTATGTCGCTTGCAGTGATGCAAGATGAAAATATATTAGTAGAACATACCACAAATATTAAACGTAATCATTCTGTTCAACTGATGCCGGCGATTCAAAAAATCATTGAAGAAGCAGGTATCACTAAAAGAGATATTAATGCAATTATCGTTGCTAAAGGTCCTGGTTCTTACACTGGATTAAGAATTGGTGTTACGACTGCTAAAACGTTAGCTTATGCATTAAATACAGAGTTATATGGCGTTTCATCTTTAGAAGCCTTAGCTGCAACTTTACCTGATACACAGACTGAACAGTTAATTGTTCCCGTGTTTGATGCAAGACGAGAAGCGGTTTATACAGGTATTTATCAATACCAAGAAGGTCAACTTGTTAACTTATTAGAAGACCAATATATGTTGATTACAGATTTAAATGATTATCTGAATCAACAACAACAGCCACACGTTTTTGTCGGTCATGATTTAGAAAATATTACTGAGTTGCTAAATGGACCGATAATTCATCAACTTCCTAAAGCCAGCGTGATGCAAAGTTTAATTACGCAACCAGAAAATATCCATACCTTTAAACCAGACTATCTTAAACTTTCTGAGGCAGAACGCAATTGGTTAAAAACGCAACAGAATTAAATGGCTTGAATATACGATTGATGACTGTAGAGGATGTGCCGAAGGTCTTTGATTTAGAACGCTTGTGTTTTAATGATAGCTCTTGGACTATTGATGCTTTTTATCATGAAGTCGAACGTAATCAGTTTGCACGTTATTTTGTGATGGAATATGAGCAAGAGATTATTGGTTATATCGGTATATGGACCGTCATTGATCAAGCACAAATTACGACAGTTGCGGTAACTGAAAAGATGCGCGGGTATGGATTAGGAAAGTTAATTGTGGAGTATGCGATGAATTTCGCTAGACAAACATGTGAGGTTATGAGTTTAGAAGTACGTATTGAAAACAGCATTGCGCGTCGTGTTTATGAATCATTAGGGTTCAATTACGGCGGCAAACGAAAAAATTATTATGGAGAAGGCGAGGATGCACTCGTAATGTGGGTGGATTTATAATGGAAAAAGATACATTAATTTTAGCAATAGAATCAAGCTGTGATGAAACAAGTGCCAGTGTGATTAAAAATGGCAAAGAAATCTTAAGCAATACTGTGCTGAGTCAAATTGAAAGTCATAAACGTTTCGGCGGCGTGGTCCCTGAAGTAGCGAGCCGTCATCATGTGGAAGGTATCACACAAACGATAGATGAGGCCTTAACAACAGCGCATACAGATATGGAAGCAATAGATGCGGTTGCGGTGACAGAAGGTCCAGGCTTAATCGGTGCACTTTTAATCGGAGTCAATGCAGCAAAAGCATTAGCATATGCATATGATAAACCATTAATCCCGGTGCATCATATTGCAGGTCATATCTATGCGAATAATTTAGAAGAACCATTCGAGTTTCCGTTGATGGCACTGATAGTATCAGGTGGTCATACGGAGTTAGTTTATATGAAAGACCATTTAAACTTTGAAGTTATCGGTGAAACAAGAGACGATGCAGTCGGTGAAGCTTATGATAAAGTGGCACGTACAATCGGCTTGCCGTATCCCGGCGGACCGAAAGTCGATCAACTCGCAACAGAAGGGGAAGATGTCTACGACTTCCCACGTGTATGGCTAGAACCGGATAGTTTTGATTTTAGCTTCAGTGGTTTAAAAAGTGCAGTTATCAATAAGCTGCATAACTTGAAACAAAAGAATGAAGAAATTATTCCTGAAAATGTTGCGGCAAGTTTCCAAAATAGTGTCGTTGAAGTTTTAGTACAAAAGGCGATTAAAGCATGTGAAACGTATCAAGTGAATCAGTTAATAGTCGCAGGTGGTGTTGCAAGCAACAAAGGTTTACGAAAAGCACTTAAAGAAGCATGTGCAGAACATCAGATTAAATTATCAATTCCAAGTCCGAAGTTATGTACTGACAATGCGGCGATGATTGGTGCAGCAGGTCATTATTTATATGAAGCTGGATTAAAAGCTGATTTAGATTTAAATGGTAAAAGCAGTATTGATATTGAAGAATTTTCAGTAGAATAATTGAATAAAAAGAAATATTGATAAAAGAAAAAGTAGAGAAGCGGTTATTTTGCTTCTCTACTTTTTTGTGTTTTTTAATGCATTTTGATAAACAGCATCAGGAAAGTGCATTAAGCGTAATAATTCAATTGCATTACGAGTATCTGCTTTACCTGGTTTGATTTTATAGTCAAAATAAATTTCATCATCTTTAATCGTTTCATTAAAATGATAATTCGCAAAATCCTGTTCAAGTAGTTGTGATAATTCAATATCATGCGTTGCCGCAATGATTCTGTATTCGGGATGTTCTGCAAGGTAATTTAAAACTGATTCAGAAGCAGCAATGCGCTCTGTTGTATTCGTTCCCTTAAATATTTCATCGATAAAGCAATAACAATAAGTGTCTGTTTGATCCATTAAGCGTAAGATAGATTTCAATTCTGCGATGAAGTAACTATCTCCGCTCAGTACATCATCTTGATTCGCCATAGAAGTTAAAATCATACCAGGCTTATATTTGAATTGAGTCGCTAATGCTGTATCAACAGTTTGCGCTAATACTAAATTGAGTGCTACAGCTTTCATGAACGTCGATTTACCTGATGCGTTCGAACCTGTCAGTAAGATATTTCGCTGAATGTTTAAATCATTTGGGACAGGTGTCTCAAGTAAAGGGTGAACCAACGCGTTGAATTCTAATTCAGGTTGTTGTGTGACTTCAGGATGTGTATATGATTCTAAAGTTTCTTGCCATAAAGCAATCGCATAATGATTGTCAATTTCACTGACATAGTCATAACAAGCCATCAGTTCATCTTGATGCTTAGTAAAGGTATTTTGAACTGAATTGAAAATAACATAATCTAACATGAAAGCGAGTTTAATAAATTCTGCCATCGCACCGCCTTCGTTATCAGGTGAAACTTTACCTAGTAGGGGACTGAATCGTTTGGCTTTCGCGAAATGTTTGAAATTCACATCAAGTTCAGGTGCTTGTTCAAGTTGATGAATACGTTCAGCTTTTTTAATGACATTAACAGAATAAAAGGTTGCGTTGATATATTCAGAGTAGTGTTTGGATAATTTACCGCTTAGAAAGATATTCAACACAATCGTAAAGAGTAATATTAATAAGCCTGGGCCCTTTAGAATAGGTACAAGTATCAAACCTATAATAGGAAGCAAAGGACATAGATAATAAATATTTTGCATTTTAATCGGTTTGATTTGATCCGGAAACATTGGGTAAATTGTTTTGCCAATTTGTGATAAATGTACAGACACACTTTGACGAAATGTTTTATGATTTTTGAACTTGTTAATCAAGCTTTGGTTGTTAACTTTAAACATGCCTCGAAGTGTTGCGTATAAGCGCATTTCACCAATAGCGGTGAAATTATAATTGAGTTGTTGAAACACGTCGTCTAAATTTAAATCGGACCATGTTTTATCATCGAGTGTATGTTCATATTGCTGATGATATGTATCGTATTGATAGCGATAATGTTGATTGGGACGTATGAAGCTTTCAGATTTAGCGCGTGCATCCCATAATGAACGTATACGTTGTGCAGCGCGGTATTTTTGGTAGTAAGTGAGTATGATATAAAGCGCTGTAATCACTAGCCACATGAAGATTAAAAATAAGAAAATATTAAGTACACTATCCATGAATAATACCTCTCTATTTATATGAATTATTTATAGTATCTCATAATATTGGGCAGTCGCCAATTTTGATTGAGTTGTTGTTTTGTCAATAGCGAACATGCGTACTTATCAACAATAAGTGAATAACTCGTGGATAAGTGTGGGTAAATAGGTGAATAACTGTGGAAAGTGATGTGAATAGTCTTTAAAATGGTGTCTCTTTACCTGTGGATAAAGTGGATAACTCTGTGGATAGTTGATGTTAAGGGATTTTTAATGTTGATAATTTTGTTAAGGAATTGTAATAAAAGAGGACTAAAAATGAAGTGTTCATTTCTAGTCCTCGGTAACCTTTATGGTTTATATTATTTTTTCTTGTAATTCTTCCCACGTTTCCATAACTTGTTCGAGTTGGTGTTCGATAGTGTCTTTTTCTTCAGCTAACTGTGCAGCTTTTTCTGGATCATTAAATACTTCTGGTTGTGTTAATTGATGATCGATGGTTTCGATTTGTTGTTCGAACTTTTCAATTTCTGCTTCACAGTTTTCAATTTGGCGTTCTAGCTGACGTAGTTCTCTACGCTGTGCTTTTTGATTTTCGTATGAATTCGTATTTTCTTCAGTCGAGATTTGTGCTGCTTGTTGTGCTTCATTTTTTGCGGCAATCGCGGCTTTCTCTTCAGTTTTATCTAAATAATATTGATAATTGCCTGCGTAAACAGTACCGCCATCTGGTTGCATATCGAAAACTTTATTTGCCAGTTGATTAATAAAGTAACGGTCATGTGAAACGAAGATTAAAGTACCTTCAAAATCTTGAAGTGCTTGTTCTAACATTTCTTTAGAATCGATATCTAAGTGGTTGGTAGGCTCGTCAAGGATTAAGACATTATTACGTTCTAACATCAATAATGCCAATTGTAAGCGGGCTTTTTCACCACCTGATAAATCATTGATAATTTTTTTAACATCATCTTGAACAAATAAGAAACGACCTAATACTGCACGTACATCTTTTTCTGGCATGGTAGGGTATTGGTCCCATACATAGTCTAAAATGGTTTTATTAGATTTGAATTCTGCTTGTTTTTGATCGTAGTAACCGACACGTAAATTTGCGCCATGAATAATTTCGCCGCCTAATTTAGGAATACGGTCGGCTACAGTTTTAATGAATGTTGATTTTCCGATACCGTTCGGTCCAATGACTGCTAAATGATTTCCTTTAGTGATTTCCATTGTGATAGGTGCAATCACAGGCTCTGCATAACCGATTTCTAAGTTTCTAATATGGTATACGTCATTACCTGTATTACGATCAAAATCGAATTGGATATTAGCGCTGCGAGCATCTAACATCGGTTTATCGATACGTTCAATTTTTTCTAAAACTTTTCGACGACTTTTAGCCATTCCGCTTGTTGATGCACGTGTGATATTTTTTTCGACAAATGTTTCTAGTCGTTTAATTTCAGCTTGTTGACGTTCGTATTCTTGCATACGTTTTTGATAGTATTGATCACGTTGTGTGATAAATTTACTATAGTTGCCGACATAGTGTTGAACTGCACCGAGTGCGACATCGTAGATTTGGTTGACCGTTTTATCTAAGAAGAAGCGGTCGTGACTGATAATAACGATAGCACCTTTAAAGTAATTCAAATAATCTTCGAGCCATTGTGTTGTTTCCATATCTAAATGGTTGGTCGGCTCATCGAGTAATAATAAATCAGGTTCACTCAATAACATTTGTGCGAGTGACAAACGCGTTTTTTGACCACCGCTGAAATCATTTACTGAACGATTGAAATCTTCTTCGTTAAAATCTAGTCCGTGTAAGACCGTTTTAATCTTGCTTTCAAATTGATACCCCTCTAAGCGTTCAAATTGGTTAGACAAAGCTTCATATCTTGCCATATGGTCTTTGAAAGTCTCAGATTCATATTCATCAGCATGATTGGCTAACCAATTAGTTTCTGCCTGCATTTCTTGTTCCATTTGTTTAAGATACGCAAAAGGTTTAGACATCTCTTCCCATACGGTATGGTCAGTATCTAAGGTCATTTGTTGTGTTAAATAACCGACTTTTAAATTTTTGATTTTCGAGACATTGCCGCTATCATAACCATCCACACCAGCAATGATTTTCATTAATGTTGATTTGCCAGCGCCATTTCTGCCGACAATGCCTATTTTTTCATGACTCTTTACTTCAAAGTGGACATCACTAAAGATTTCTTCCCCGTCGAAGGATTTTGAGACATTGTTTAATTGTAGTAATATCATTCAAATTTATACGAGATTTGTCTATAAATATCTCGTAGTCCTCCTTCCTAAAAAGCGTCGCTTAGTTACTATTATAAGCGCAATTGACATGAATTCCTAACATATCACGCGAAATTAAAAGATTGAATATTTTATCAGAAATTTGTGTCAATACACATTTAATACAGACCATTAATTATGATTTGTTTTAAAAAAATGTGTTCAAAACAAAATTCTAATCGTATAATAGTTAGTACATTGCTGTAATTTACAAATGCAATTATGGATGTTTTAGTGTAATAAAGAGCGTATTCACTAAAATGTTGATAATACAGTCATTCCAATTTCTGAAATCATACGGTATACTTAAATAATAAAAAATGATTCCAGAAACAAGCTGAGTATTGTTGTACAGCATTATTAACTATGATAATACTATAATCTGCTAATAGTCGATAAAATGACTACTTTTCACAACTCCATGGCTAAATTAACATAACTTCATACGATTAAAAGTATAGTTTTATTATGGTTGAACTGAATAAAGTTTGGGATAGTAGTTAGAAAGATTTGGAGGAAAATAAATTGGCTAATCAAAACAATAAAATTCCTCGCGCGACTTTGAAACGATTACCCTTATATTACCGATTCGTGAATACCCTTCAAGAAAAAGGGATAGATAGAGTGAATTCTAAAACAATCAGTGAAGCATTGGATATTGATTCAGCTACCATCAGAAGAGATTTTTCATATTTTGGTGAGCTGGGTAAAAAAGGTTATGGTTACAATGTGGAGAGTTTATTAGAATTCTTTAAAGGCGAAATCAGCGAAAGTGATGTAATTCGTATTGGTTTAGTCGGCGTAGGGAACTTAGGGAAAGCATTGCTTTCATATAACTTCTCAATCCACGATGATATGGTGATTACAGAAGCGTTTGATATTGACGCGGATGTAGTCGGTACGCAAATTGGAAAAGTTGTAGTTAAAGACATGGATGCCATTCATGATATTTTGAAAAAAGGCAATTTAGATGTAGTGATTATCACAACACCTGGAAGAGCAGCACAAGAAGTTGCTGATCAACTTGTCGCTAGTAACGTAAAAGGTATTTTAAACTTTACACCTTCACGTATCGATGTACCTGATAATGTATCAGTACATCATATTGATTTAGGGGTAGAATTACAGTCTTTACTCTTCTTTATGAATAATATGAATCGTAAATAAAGAAAAGGAGTTTGCTTGAATTTTTATTCAATGCAAACTCCTTTTTTAGTTTAGGCTTTTTGAACTGTAATTGTCCAAGAAGCGTCTCCTAATTGTTCGTAATTTGTTACAGGGTAAGATTTTTCAGCTGCCCAGTTTGGGATAGCTTCTGTCGCTTGTGTGCAGTCAAAGTCGATTTTCAATTCGTCTCCGACTTCTAATTCTTCCATTTTCTTCTGTGCTTCGATAAGAGGGAAAGGACAAACCATTCCGACTGTTCCTAGTTCGTATACCATAGATTCATTCTCCTTTGTTTAAAACTTTTTATTCGTTATGGCTATTTTAACTTAATTATGATTGTGTTGCAGGTCTTGAAGCAGTTGTTTTAGCAGGTGCTTTACGTAATGATTTCATTGGTTTAATAAAGATAAAGTAACTCATTAACCAAGTACCTAAAATCATTGATGCAAGAGCAATCCAGCCTTGCCAAGATAATGCTGCTGTTGCAACTAAGCCGTTACCAATTGAGCAACCGCCGGCAACTGAAGCGCCGAATCCCATTAATGCACCGCCGATAACACTATTTCTTAAAGTCTTTTTATCTGGTAATCTCCAAGCAAATTCACGTGAACCTTTAGCTGCAATATAAGATCCGATGAAAATACCTAAGACTAAGAATACACCCCAGTCTAAGAATGATGTTTTACCTGTGATGATAAATTGTACTAAATTTGAAGAAGGTGTAGTGATACCTAAACCACCTTCACGGCCTGCTGAATAACTCATTGGCCAAGCAAGTAACGCTATTAATCCAACAACAATTGCTGCTACGAATGGGTGGAATTTCTTTTCAAAGAAGAAGTGACGTACACCTGTGAATTTTTGTTTTAATTTAGGGACTGCAATTTTCGGTTTAGGTTTACGTACTGTTTTAACAACAAAGAACACTGTAATTGCTGTAATGACAATGACCCAAACCCAAGCAGGAATACCTGTACTTGTTGACATATCTGCATTAACATTAGTTTTTGAATTAAGACCTTCCATCACTGGTTTTAACAATCCTGCTTTAGTAATAGCTGAGAATACTGCATAAGCAACTAAAGCTAACCAGCTGCCGATAAGACCTTCACCAGCACGGTAGTAAGTACCAGTAGCACAACCACCAGCTAATACAATTCCAACACCGAAAACAAATGATCCAACAATTGTTCCGATAATTGGGAATGTTCCGTTATCTAAAGGTTTGCCAATTATCGCTGTGAAAGCTAATAAGCCAATTGCTTGAACAGAAATTGCAATGAGTAAAGCGTAAAACATTTTATTATTTTTTTGAACATACATATCTCTAAATCCGCCGGCTAAACAAAATCGTGTCCGCTGCATTACAAATCCTAGTAAACTCCCCACAATTAGACCGCTGATAATCATCCAAATCATTTAACCCCTCTTTTCCGATAATGTTGATAAGGTTTATCCTAATATACAATTGACCAAATTGCAAGGGTATAATTTTACCCTAAATTATTAATTGATTAAGCACAAGTATTATCTTATAAAATTGATATAAATGTCATAGATAGAAATCCGTATGAAAAAGAGGATAGGTGGGCGTATATAAATATGCTAAAATAAAAGAAATGATGATAAACGTTTAATTAGGAGGACATGGTTGATGCAAGATTGGATAAATGAAGTAGAAACGCAACGAATAGAACAACTACCAGCTGAAAGAATTGCTGAACTCAAAGACAAGTTCGCTTCTTCACCGTATAAACAAACATTCCATTTACAGCCGCCATTTGGTTCAGCGGGTAAACCGAATGGTCTATTATTTGATGGCAAGCATTATTTAATAAGTCATGTATGGTATCCATTTACGATTAATAATGGATTAAGCTATAGTTACGCATATCAAACTCCTGATTTAATACAAAATCCTACAGAACAGATTATGTTAAAACCAGACGGATTATTTGATGATGAGGGGATTAAAGGCGGCAGTGCGATAGAGATCAATCAGCAGACATATTTTATATACTCAGCAAAAAGTAAAGATGCTGTTATTGAAGCACCTTTCACGCAACTGCATGCAGTGAAAAATCATACAGGTGAAATCGAAAAATATGAGCAACCTATCAATTTTGAAGTGCCTGAAGGCTATGTTCAAAATGTACAAGACCCAAAAGTGTTTGAAAAAGATGGAGCACGTTTTGCATTGTTAAGTGCACAAACAGAAAAAGGACAAGGAAGATTATTAGCTTATCATGCTGACGATCTCAATCAATGGCAATTGATTGCACCCGTCCATACAAATCTTTCTCACTTTGGTGATTTTTGGCATGCATCTGATTATTTCACTATGAACGGTTATGACATTTTAACTTTTACAGCTGAAAATACGGAACACGCATTTAAAGCAGGTTACTTAATGGGGCATTTACATTTCCATAACTTTAAGATGAATCATGGCGATTTCAAATTGTGGGATGACGGCTTTGGTTTTGTCTTCCCTCAAACGTTCGAAGATGCTGAAGGTTCGCGTGTCTTAATCGGTTTATTAAAAACAGAAGGCGAATATGAACATTTGCCTGAAATTGCACAAGTTCCTTGTCTTTCTATTCCAAGACAACTTACTATGCACAACGGAAAGATATATCAAACACCACACTCCAGCTTAAAACAATTAAGATATAACGAAGAAACAGCATTAGGTTATGCCAATAAATTTGCGAAACAGCTCCACCCTTATGAAGGCGACAACTTTGAACTGCAGATTGAAATTTTGGAAAATGATGCGACTGAAATCTATTTTGAAGTAAAAGTCTCAAAATGGAATTCGACAAAAGTGACGTATAACACACATTCTCGTTTAGTGACATTAGATTGCAGTGAAAGTGGAGAAGTACCGCTTGCAAATGTTGAAACGAAATGTTCAGTACAATTGAGTCGAGATTTAGAGCATTTACAAATTTTTGTAGACCAGTCTAGTATTGAAGTTTTCTGTAATCATGGTGAGCGTGTTATGTCTTCACGCATTTTCCCTCCAGAGAATAGTAAAGGAATACGTGTAGGTACAGAATCAGGTCAAGCATATTTAAAATTCACGAAATATGATTTGCATGGTATATATGAAGTAGAAGATAACTCGGAGCAATAAATTATAAGTGGAAATATAAAAAGAATAAGTAGAAAAGAAGGGCTGAAATCAATTGCGATTTCAGCCCTGTTTGATTAGATTTTCTTTAAATTTCTTACTGAGATATAACAGTGTTCACCATTTTTAAAGTAGACCTCACGTTCTTTAGATATTACTTCTTCGATGTTATTGCGATTAATGACGTAACTATTGTGACAACGGAAGAAGCGGTCATCTAATTGGCTTAAATCTTTTAAGTTGCCATAAAATTCGATTTGACGATTGTCTAAATGCGCAATTAAACGATGTGATTTTGCCGAGGATTCAAAGAACATGACATCATCGTAATTAACATAGACTGAGTTACTGCCACGTTTTAACTCAATTGTTTCGAGACTAGATTCTTTTGAAAGCAACTGTAGTCTCGTCAATGCAGTTTCGATACAATCAATAATTCGAGATTTCATTTCTGAAGGGTCATCTTTAAAAATAAAGTCCATGGCTGCTACTTTATAAACGAAAGTAAGATAAGTGAGTTCACTGTGGCTAGTAATAAAGATAATACTGCCGACAGAATCATAGTTTCTAAGTTCGCTGCCAAGCTTAATACCGTTAATATCAGAATCTAACTGAATATCTAAGAAGTAACAACAAATCTCATTTGTAGCTTTAGCGAATTCTAATACCTCATAAGGATCACCCGTTGAGAGCGCCACTTCTAAAGGTTTTTCTTCAATCATAATATAATTTTCAATGATGGATTCAATGTGTTCACGCTGTTGTACATCATCTTCGCATATAATAATCTTCACGTTTATTTCACATCCTCGTGCTCTGTATTCATGATTTCAAGTTTTTGTATAAAGTAATGATTTTCAATCACAGTATCTAATAAGACATTATCCGTTTGATCAATAATTTCTCTTAAAGTTGATAGCCCTAAACCTCGATTTGGACCTTTAGTTGAGAAGTTCTCTTTAAATAGTTCATGAACTTTAGGGATATCTTTAGCACACTTATTCATCACAATAATCATCACGGCATCCTTATTTTTCATAAAGCCGATTTGAATTAAAGGATCATCGATTTCAGTGGAAGCCTCAATTGCATTATCCAAAATAATCCCCATTACTCTCGATAAGTCAATCATGTCTAATGAAATATGATGTATCTCATCAGGTACTTCAACACTTACTCTAATATTATTTTCTTGTGCTTGAATAATTTTAGTCGTCAACAAACCTTTTAACTCTCGAATTTGTAAACGTTCGAGTCCATTGATTTTAAAAGAATTCGTCTGCATATTATCTTTAAGTGGAACAATATGTTCCTCAAAATAAGCTCTTAAACCAGGCATATCGTCATCACGAATGTACTCAGACATGGAAAGTAATATGTTCACATAATCATGTCTGAACTTGCGCATATCATTATTAATCTTTTCAATACGTAACGTGTATTTATAATAATTCTCTATTTCTTCAACTTGTCTCTTATACTTCATTTCTCGTAATACCGTGAAGCTGATTACTAACACTAAAACAACTACGGCGAGAATGAAAGCAACATAAACTAGAACTACAAGTTTAAAGGATTCGCTAGAATTAATGTTAGAAGGCATTAATACATATATGACAATAAAAGTAGCTACTAAAAAGGTAGTAACTGTTCCTATATAAAACTTATTACTAGATAAATAAGATGTTCTTAACTTTTTAATTAAAAATCTAACTGCATAGGCTAAGAGTATAGAAACCACTGTAAATGTTATTAAGTAAAGAACATTTATAAATATTCTTTTAGGATCGTATGCATCAAGCAGTATAAAAACAGACATGGCAGAAAGGTTACCTAAATATAAAATTAGGACACTTCCTACCATTGTCAGCAAAGAGTATAATTTTATTTTTTTGTATAAATAGATTGCGGTAAGTAATATCACGATAAATAGTGCATATTTACCAATGATAATATATGAAAAACTTCCCAATATATTTATCGCTATAAGTATAGCTATTTCTTTATAAGAGTAGCATAAGTTCAAAATAATTTTAGCGATTAAAAAGAGTAAGATACCTTGATAAGTCGCTATAAACATACCGTTTAATAATTCCATGTTATACACACTTTCTTATACAATGAAGATTGTACTCTTTAGATTTTAGTTATCTTCTTCTAATAATTCTCTTGGTACTTCAGTTTCATCGAAGTAACCCCAACATGGGTTATACTTAGCTAAGTTTCCAATTTTCTCAAAGATAAAAGCGAATAATTTAAAGATACCATTTAATAAGTCCATTACAATACATCCTTTCTGTTTTTAGGGAAAAATATTGGCAATTGTGAACCGCCTTGTAATGTGATACCTAGCAAAATCATTTGTTGGTAAGCATTAGGAACAAGGAATGAAATTGCAAACATTAATGTTGCAAGAATGATTGCCGTGATTTTCTTTTTCTTAATCAGTCGTGTGGGAATTGGTTGCTTAACTGTAGCAGCAGGTGCATAAATACAAAGTAAAATGACTGCGATTGCTGCAAGAGTAATCATAATGTTGATTGGTACATGATACGTTGCTAAGAGCCATGGCAACATTACGAATAAAACAATACTTTCTATATAGCATGCAAGTGTTGATTTGGCATGCGCACCGTGTGCAAAGTGTCGGATAATAAAATAGCTTAAATGAACAGTTAGTGTGTATAAGAAAACATGGAATAGAAGAGCAAGTCCATAAACGACAATCGTTTTGAAAAGGTTATTGAAAAAGACTTCTAGGCCAAGCTTTATTTTTAAATAAGCGATACGGTCTAGATTGTTTCTTTTTTGAAGGGCTTGAGCCCAACGATCAACCTGCCTATAAAAAGCCTTTTGCATAGCCTCACTCTCCTCACTGACATTATACAACTAAAAAGGATATTTTATTGATTCATTGCCTAACTGTTCGTTTTTTATTCCAAACTGTAGAAAATCTACTATTATCGTCATTTTAACATATATTTATAGACAGTTATGATTGAAATATCATAAGTTAGGGATTATTTAACATTAACTTTAGAAATGATGTTTTAATGAAGATGTATCACAGAGATGTGATAAGAATTCAGGTAACATATTACATAAACATATCGTGTTTGAAGTCAATGTGGTTACCTTACTTCATCTTAATATTTCAAAGAAATTGGTTTATGGCATCGTTAATATTCTTCGTAGGTCTAACATGCCTTAGACTAACTGATCATCCTATATTGAAAAGAAAGGGGGCAATACACATGGCAGGAGATATCGTAGGCACTATCGGTGAATTCGTAAAATTAATCATCGAAACAGTTCAAAAATTCACTCAAAAATAATTCCTTATTTATTGTCCTTTGAGTATAAGCACTAAATTGTTTAATCCTTAAAGCAGGAATCGGTGTTTGTCCTTGCATTGATTCCTGCATCTCTCATATATGTATATCGGAAATGAAGCGTTCGGTATGCATATCATTGTAGTTAAATTATCGTGAGTAACATTAAATTTATCAAATATCGGTAAATTCACTAAATTTTTTTCATAATTAATAACATCCCCAAAAATAGATAGAAAAATAACTGTAAACATTCCCTTAATAATAAGTAAAACCCATGAGTTCCTCCCAAACTCATGGGTTATTTTTATTGATCATATTTATAAAGGTGAGGGCGTCTATTATCAAAGACAGGAATATTTTGTCGTTGCTGCTTAACTTCATCAAGATTAATATCTACAGTTAAGACTTCTTCTTCAGTTCCTGCTTCAGCTAAGATTTCTCCATTCGGATTAATCACAAGAGAATGACCCGCGTATTCTGTGCCACCATCTTTTTCAAAACCGCAAGTATTACAAGCGATAACGAAGATATCATTTTCAATCGCTCGGCTTTGGAGCAAAGTACGCCAATGATTTAAACGTGCCATTGGCCATTCAGCTACATAGAATAAAATATCTGCACCTTCAATAGAAGGGTGTCGTGCAATTTCAGGGAATCGTAAGTCATAGCAAATGATTTGTGACGCACGCACTTGTTCATTGAGGTAAAAGACATAAGGAACAGTTTCACCGCCAGTTAAGTATAAATGCTCATCTAACATAGGAACGAGATGTACTTTATCATATTGATAAATCAATTCGCCTTGTGCGTTAACTGTGAATGCAGTATTAAAAGTATTGCCTTTTTTCTTATTAGAAACTGATCCAGCAACAATTGTAACGTTATAAGCACGGCTTAGCTTTTGAATGAATGATAGACTCTCTTTTAAATCATCATCTGATAAAGTAGATAATTGTTCTAGTGCGTAACTGTTATTCCACATTTCAGGTAAAACAGCGACGTCTGTATCAGATTCAAGGTGTTTTGAAAATAGTGATTCAATCTTATCTTGGTTAGCTTTCGCATTACCATGTGCAAGATTGAATTGAAATAGTTGAACTTTCATTGATAATCCTCTCCATTCTTTTATTAATATTACTGTACTAAAGTACGTTATGAATTTCCAATATTGATAATAATCTGATATTTAAGTGCTTTATTTGGATTATTACAAATTATTAAGTATATTAACACTTCTTTTCATTCTAATATACATATAGAATTTAAAGATAAGTTCTTATATACTTAAGTTGATTGCTATATTTGATAAAAGGAGGTGCGTTAAAATGAAAAAGAAAGTATACAAAAAATTAACATTGACCATCGCTGCAACTGGGTTGCTATTACCAAGTACAGTAACACATGCCGCAGAACAAACACAAAGTAATCAACAAGTACCTGTTTCAAAACAAACAGAAACAACTAAAACACAATCAGATGGTTTAAATAATCAAAGCGCGCCTGAAGAAGAAACGTTAACTCAAAGTCCGAGTGACACTTCAAATGAAAGTACTTCATCTAGTGTTCAGCCAAACCAACAGAGTGATACTACAACACAAAAAGAAGACCAAACAACAACACAATCAAATAATACATCGACAAATGAGGAGACAAATACAACACAAGAAGACACTTCACAAGATACAACAAAACCTCAACCAAACGATCAACCTGGAGGCAGTTCAACAGGTGCAGAAAGTTCAGACAACCCAAATGACAGCAGTAATAATACTGAAACCCAACCCGAACCTACAAATCCAGAAGAAAAACCATCTTCAGGCGATAATACAGAAAAACCTGAAGATAATAGTGAAAATGATAAAGGACAAGGTGGCGGTACGATTCCACAAAGAGGAGAGGGCGGTTCACATCCAGTTGAACCATCACCTGAAAAACCTGTGCCAGACGAACCAACACCAGAGGAGCCTGAACCAGGAGAACCATCAATGCCAGATGGACCCACTACACCAGAAACACCAGAACAAGGCCCATCAGACAATAATTTACCAAGCAACAATAAATCTGGACAAAATTCATATCAACCGAATCAACAAGTCACGCCAACTTCAAGCTATCATCCATCAGCTGACTATATACCGAACAGTTCTAATTTCGCTTCGGCAACACCTTCTTTAAATGGAGGCTTAAATGAACAGCAAGCTTCGGATGAAGTAATGCCTTTTTCAAATTTAGGTTTAATTGGTGACCGTTATGGCCATTTGATTACAGGGTCATTTAGATATAATCCGTTTATTGTTCATCAAGTGGGTATGATCAGTGATGATACGCAGTCTACTGAAGATGATGTTCATGCAGTGTTGCAACCGCAAAATTTTAGTAATAATAGTAATTTAAATAATTTACAGCAAAGTACGGGCTATTTCAAATATCAGTATTTCAGTCCTATGAGAGCGCAACAATATTATGCAAATCTAGACTTGCAAATTTTAGGATTAGTAACAAGTGACTTAGGCTCAATGCCAGATTTAAAAGAAGTAAAACGAGATAAGCATGCTGAAGCTAAACAGACAACCAAACCTTCAGAAGATACAAAACAAAATGCAGATAAAGCGAAAAAGAAACAAGAAGAAAAAACAACTGATAATCAGAAATACCCACGCTTACTCAACACTTTGTTAATTGTATTCGGGGTTGCATTTATCTGGTGTATTGTATTAATGATTATGAAACGAAAGAAGCAATAATATAGTATTTAGATTAGTAACTATATTAATAGAACCTAATTCAAAAAAATCACGCAACAAGTTCGAGAGTAACCTGTTGCGTGATTTTTTAATATCCAATCATATGAAAAATAAATGATACAGATTCTTGCATTTTTTTAAGATCGTCTGCGAATAATAATTGAATGACGACCACGTAACTATTCATGAAGATATGAATTAAAATGGGCACGGCAATACGCTTGGTGTAAACATAAAAACCAGCTAAAATAAAGCCCATACCAAAATAAATTAAAATAAAGTTTGGGTCGTTATGTGCCATAGCGAATAATGCTGAGCTGACTGTGCCAGCAATGATAAAACGTATGACTTTATTACCTCTAAGAATATTGAAAATCTCACCGAAGATAACCTTTCTGAATACGAATTCTTCTAAGAAAGGTCCAGCAATTGCCACGAGTACAATGAAAATAGGCGCTTCTTGAATAATTTTCATAATGCCGGTTGTATTCGGGCTTGGCTGATCGATTTTAAATACAAAATGATTTAATAGAGAAGCAATAATTTGATATAACAGTACGACAATGAGCCCTACAATGGCCCAAAGAATGACATAACGTTTTTGGACTTTCGGTTGTAATTCTAAACGTGTTTTGTTTTTGATTTTATAATTCATCCACAAAATGACCAATGCTGCTAAAATCATTAAAATGACTTGTGTGTATGATGTCGTAAGCATAAGTTGTTTGCCTTTAAAATGATCAAACAAACCAGCACGATACAACATCTGTGGACCGAACAATGCAAGTCCATAAACGATCAAGGTTAGGATTGAAAACCATAGTCGTGACATAATGTAACTCCTCCATACTATCTAGTTGCTATATTCATTTTAAACTAAAAGTTTGTGCGAGGAAAATAAAATTCTAATTGCTTGATGTATTGACCAATTTTGATTAATATAGAAAGTGGATTAGCACTCAGGATATGAGAGTGCTAAACAAAACTTGATATGTAAATAAATCAAATATGAAATAAACAATTGCAACAGATTAGAGGAGGAACGACCATGCTTAAACCATTAGGGAATCGCGTGATAATTCAAAGAGTTGAAAGTGAACAAACAACTAAGAGCGGAATCGTATTAACTGATAAAGCGAAAGAAAAATCTAATGAAGGTAAAGTTATCGCAGTCGGACCAGGCAGAACTTTAGATAATGGTACTGTTATTACGCCTGAAGTTAAAGAAGGCGACACTGTGGTATTTGAACAATATGCCGGAAGTGAAGTACAAGTCGGTGAAGACAAATACCTTGTTATCAGTGAAGAAGAAATTCTAGCTATCGTACAATAATACATCAATCATAACAAATAACAGGAGGCTATAAACATATGGCTAAAGAAATAAAATTTTCTGAAGATGCACGTCAATCAATGCTTCGCGGTGTAGATCAACTTGCGAATGCAGTCAAAGTAACAATCGGACCTAAAGGTCGTAACGTGGTGCTAGACAAAGAATTTACTGCACCTTTAATTACAAATGACGGGGTAACGATTGCGAAAGAAATTGAACTTGAAGATCCATATGAAAATATGGGTGCAAAATTAGTGCAAGAAGTTGCGAATAAAACAAATGAAATTGCTGGTGACGGTACAACAACAGCTACAGTACTTGCACAAGCAATGATTCAAGAAGGATTAAAAAACGTAACAAGCGGTGCGAACCCTGTTGGTTTACGTAAAGGTATCGATTTAGCAGTAGGCGAAGCGGTACAAGCTTTGCATGATCAATCTCAAAAAGTTGAAAATAAAAATGAAATTGCACAAGTTGGTGCTATTTCAGCAGCTGATGAAGAAATCGGTCGATACATTTCAGAAGCAATGGATAAAGTTGGTAATGACGGTGTTATCAGTATTGAAGAATCAAACGGCTTCAACACAGAATTAGACGTAGTTGAAGGTATGCAATTTGATAGAGGTTACCAATCTCCATATATGGTAACTGACTCTGAAAAAATGGAAGCTGTATTAGAACGTCCATATATCTTAGTGACTGATAAAAAAATCAGCTCATTCCAAGATATCCTTCCATTATTAGAACAAATTGTTCAATCTAATCGCCCAATTTTAATCATTGCTGACGAAGTAGAAGGCGATGCTTTAACAAACATCGTATTAAACCGTATGCGTGGAACATTTACTGCAGTCGCAGTTAAAGCACCAGGTTTCGGTGATCGTCGTAAATCAATGTTAGAAGACATTTCAATTTTAACAGGTGCACAGTTCATCACTGATGACTTAGGTTATGACTTGAAAGATGCATCTATTGATATGTTAGGTACAGCGAATAAAGTGGAAGTTACTAAAGACAATACAACAATTGTTAACGGTGACGGAGATAAAAATTCTATCGATGCACGTGTATCACAAATCAAATCACAAATTGAAGAAACTAACTCAGATTTCGACCGTGAAAAATTACAAGAACGTTTAGCTAAATTAACTGGCGGCGTAGCAGTAATTAAAGTCGGTGCTGCAAGTGAAACAGAATTAAAAGAACGTAAATTACGTATCGAAGACGCATTGAACTCTACACGTGCAGCAGTAGAAGAAGGTATTGTTGCTGGTGGCGGTACTGCATTAGTGAATGTATACAAACGTGTCAGCGAAATTGAAGCTGAAGGTGATGTTGAAACAGGTATTAATATCGTCTTAAAAGCATTAGAAGCACCTGTACGTCAAATTGCTGAAAATGCTGGTTTAGAAGGTTCAATTATCGTTGAAAAATTAAAACATGCAGATCCAGGTGTTGGTTACAACGCAGCTACTGGTGAATGGGTGAATATGTTAGATGCAGGTATCGTAGACCCTACAAAAGTAACACGTTCAGCATTACAAAATGCCGCAAGTGTAGCAGCAATGTTCTTAACAACAGAAGCTGTAGTAGCTAAAATTCCTGAAGAAAATAATGATGCAGGCAACCCAGGAATGGGCATGCCAGGCATGATGTAAGAGATATCATAAATAAAGCAGTTTAATTCATCAACTGCTATCAATAGAAAAGGCGCTTCATTAGTATGTATAGCTAATGAAGCGTCTTTTTTGGGCTCTCTGTCAAATAGGACTGGTGAGCTAAAGCACAGAGATTGAGCAGCATAAAGTTGCTTGCTCTCTTTTTTGGATTAGCTGCAAAAAGATTTGTACTTAAAATGATACGACTGCGTAAATCACCAAAATTCCTATAACCAAAAGATATTCTCTGTATCAGCTTTATTTTAGTATTTATTCCCTCAAGTGGACCGTTGGTCAAGTTACTGTATTCAAAAGTATTTTCTATCAATTTATTGTACTTTCTTAGTGTTTTAACAACTGTTTGAAGTTTAGGAGCAACGCTATTGATTTC